>JAUVOA010000008.1 GCA_030599445.1 Atribacterota bacterium
AATGCAATCGTTCGCATTTAATATTTAAAATTGTCTAGGCTGATACCAGAAATTGATTTATTAAGCATTATTTATACTTTTGATCAATTTAACTTCTTTGATGTAAAAATTACTAAAATTTAGCTTCTTGAAAAATCAAAAAACTCCCTGTAGCCATACCCTGAAAAAAGAGACTGTCCTTTTAATAACAGGGAACTAACAAGAGGAGGTGAGACATAAGGAGAAAATATTTCCTGGATATTTTTTAGAAATTTAAAAATTTTTTGGAGGTAAAAAATGAAAAGTAATTTAAAAACTGGTTTGTTTATCTTTATCGTAATCTTCTTGTTTTCGAGCATCTTCCTATCTTCTTTTGCAGCAGAAAAAGAATATAAAATTTATGTAGTAGTCCACGGTGGTATTGCTGACCCATTCTGGAAAGTTTGCGAGAAGGGGGCACTCGACGCAGGTGATCTCTATGAGGATTTAGAAGTAATTTATACCGGACCTGCAGTATTTAAACTTGAAGAGTTTATAGCCTATATAGAGGCCGCCTTGGCAAGCGAACCCGATGCTTTAGTTTGCACCTTGACTGCACCTGAAGCTATGGATGAATCCCTTCGAGCAGAGATTGCTAAAGGACTACCGGTAGTAGCGATCAATGCACCAGACCTTAGAGACCCCGAAGACAGGATACCTGTTTTAACTTATGTTGGTGAAGATAGCTACTTTATTGGAGTTAAGGCAGCTCAGGAGACATTGGAGAGATTTACTCCCAAACGCGCAATATTTGCTAACCATCACCCAGGAGCCACTCACATCGAAGCAAGAGGAAGAGGTTACATAGATACCATGGAAGCAAAAGGTGTGATTGCAGAATCTCTGGATATTACAGAGGATGCAGTTAAAGCTGCCGAGATGGTGGCTGCTTATTTAAAAGCACATCCCGAAACTGATGCAATTTTCTGCTCAAACACTCTTCGTACAGAGACGATTATCCCACGTTTAGAAGCAGATGGGGTAAAAGTAGGAGTAGATGTGAAGATTGCCCAGATGGATGCTTCTTCTAAGATACTCGAATACATCCAGGAAGGCAAAGTAATGTTTACTATGGATCAGCAGCAGTACCTACAGGGTTACCTGGGAGTAGTATTTGCTTATTTAAGTGCAAAGTATGGATATATTCCTCCCCCAGCTCCAGTATCCACAGGACCAGCAACCATTACTGCAGATAATATTCCTTCCTTGGAGGATTTAGTTAAAGAAGGATACAGGTAAACCTTAACTGGAAAGAGTGATAATTAGATATGTTGGGTGGTGTCCAAGAAATAGCACCACCCAACATTATATAAAATAACTATTGGAGGAATTGATGGAAAATTCAACAAACAACATGGGAGTTGAAACTCGAGGGCAATTTTTAAACTTTTCTCAGATACGTAGATGGCCTGAATTTGGAGTGATACTTGCTTTCTTGATATTATTCACATTTTTCTCCATTTTTTCATCTAAATTTTTAACCCTACGTAATATTACCGGGATACTCACTATAGTATCAGAATTAGGAATTATGGCTATCGGTGTGGCTTTTTTAATGATTGCCGGAGAATTTGACCTCTCGGTTAGCAGTGTTTATGCATTATCAGGTTTTTTATTTGTAACCTTATCAAATAGCTTTAATTCACCATTAGCCTTCATTATTACATTGACATTTGCAGCTTTTATCGGCTTTTGTAATGGAATGATAACCCTACGAGCCCACATCCCTTCATTTATAGCAACTTTAGGCATGATGTTGTTTTTAAGAGGATCACTTTTGGCTGTTACCGGAGGTGAATCTGTTAGTTATAAAAGTGATATCATTATGCCTACCCTGTTAACCCGATATATAGGTCACGGTTTTCGACCTTCTCATATCTGGTTCTTCTTACTCACCCTGCTGTTCTCACTTGTCCTTACTAATACACGTTATGGGAACTGGGTATTTGCAACTGGTGGGAATAAAGAAGTAGCAAGGGCAATGGGAGTAAATGTAAATAAAGTAAAAGTAACAAATTTTATGTTATCATCTCTAATGGCTTCATTATCAGGTTGTATTGTAATAAGTAGATTTAATCTGGCCAACGCATCATTTGGAACAGGAATGGAGTTGGAAGCAATTGCCTCAGCGGTTATCGGAGGAACCTTCTTAACCGGAGGTTATGGAACAATCATTGGAGTATTTTTCGGAGCATTCCTCATGGGTATGATGAGGACTGGTCTGGTAATGATAGGAGCACCTGCCTATTGGTATCAAACATTCGTAGGAGCAATTTTAATCATAGCCGCAACAATCAATCTCAAGCTTAGACGTTTAGAGATGTAAAGGTGAAGGAGGGTTATAACTTATGCAGGAAGCTACATTATTAGCAAAAATGGTCAATATGGAAAAATATTTTGGAGCAGTTCAGGCATTAAAAAAGGTAAGTATTGAGGTTCAATCTGGAGAAATTTTAGGTTTGTTAGGGGATAATGGAGCAGGTAAATCTACTCTTATAAAAATCCTTGCCGGTGTTTTTCCTCCGGATAAAGGTGAAATTTTTTTTGAAGGTAGTCGGGTAAATTTTTCATCCCCAAGAGATGCAAGAGCAATGGGGATTGAAACAGTTCATCAGGCACTATCTTTGGTAGATATAATGAGTATCTCCAGAAACTTTTTTTTAGGAAGGGAACCAACCAGAAGAATAGGGCCGATACGTTTGCTTGATAGAAAAAAGATGAACGAAGAATGCGAAAAGGCTGTTACGGGATTAGGTGTAAGAGTAAGGTCACCAAATGAATTTGTATCGATTTTATCCGGAGGAGAGAGACAGGCGATATCAATAGGAAGAGCTATGCATTTTAAAGTCAAACTCCTTATCCTTGATGAGCCTCTTGCGGCTTTATCAGTTAGAGAAACGAGGGAAGTTCTTAGACAAGTAGAAAAAGTAAGAGAGTCCGGAGTTTCAGTTATTTTTATCACTCACAATGTTTATCATGTTTATCCTGTCGCAGAAAGATTTGTAATGTTAGATAGAGGGATAAAAATAGGAGAGGTTTATAAAAAAGATGCCAGTCCGGAAGATATCATAGAGATAATAGCCACCGGAAAGATGCCAAAGATTTTAAAGTCTTAAAAACTAGAGTAAAGGTTTTTAAATTTTCTCATATTTTTAGGAGATGTACTAATGAATTCTCGAGAAAGGGTAAGAAAAGCCATTGACCATCAAGAAACTGACCGTATTCCTCTTGATTTAGGTTCAACTTTGGTGACCGGAATTCAGGCAAGCACTTATGCTAAATTAAGGCAGTCCTTGGGCTTAAAGGATAAATTAGTAAGGATAGCCGACCCTTTTCAGATGCTTGGCGAAGTTGAGATGGAGATAATAGGGAAATTAGGGATTGATACCATAGGATTATGGCTTCCTACTAATTTTTTTGGATTTAGAAATGAGAATTGGAAATCCTGGAAGCTATTTGATGGTACCAAGGTATTAGTGCCTGAAAAATTTACCACTAAAAGGGATGATGAAGGTAATATTTATCTCTATCCTCAGGGGGATAATTCAGTTCCTCCTTGTGCGAAGATGCCTCAAGGTGGTTATTATTTTGATCTTTTAACACGCCAAGAAACTTTTGATGAGAGAAATCTAAATCCGGAGGATTGGGTAAACCAGCAGTATTCAATTTTTTCCGAAGAAACATTAAGATATTTAGAAAACAAGGCAGATGAGCTTTATAAAAATACAGATCTTTGTATTGTCGGAGAGTTTATAGATGCAGGTTTTGGAGATGTTTCTATGGTGCCAGGTCCAGCTATTAAAAATCCTAAGGGGATCAGAGAACCAGTAAGATGGATTACCGCTCATATTGAATATCCCGAATATATTAAAGGAATCTTTGAATTACAATGTGAAATAGCACTGAAAAACTTGAAACTCTCTTATGAAGCAGTAGGAAATAAGATTGATGTAATTATGGTTAGTGGAACAGATTTTGGGGCTCAAAATGCTCCTTTTATATCACCTGATATGTATCGGGAGTTTTACAAACCCTTTCATAAGAGGATAAATAACTGGATTCACAAAAATACACCATGGAAGATTTTTTATCATAGTTGTGGCTCTATCGTTACCTTTTTAGATGATTTTGTAGAGGTTGGAGTGGATATTTTAAATCCTGTTCAGACTTCAGCCAAAGATATGGATCCAAAAATATTAAAGGAAAAATACGGAGATAAATTAGTATTCTGGGGCGGTGGAGTAGATACACAGAGGACACTTCCCTTTGGTACCCCCGAAGAGGTAAGAAGGGAAGTCAAAGAACGTTGTCAGATATTTGGGAAGGACGGTGGTTTTGTATTTAACACCATCCATAACATTCAATCAAAGGTACCGATTGGAAATCTTATAGCCATGTTTCAAATTGTAAAAGAATTTCGATTTTAATAAAAATATTTAAATTAATTTAAATATTATGAAAAGGAAAAAAAATGCAGTTTTCATTATGTATAGACTCAATATATCCCAAAGAGAATTTAAGGGAGAAACTTATAAGGATAAAACAGGCGGGATTTAAATTTATTGAGTTCTGGGATTGGCGGGATAAAAATTTTGAGCTAATTATAAATAGTGGTTTGAAGGTTTCAAATTTTAGCGGAAATAGGATTTCATCTTTGATTTTAGATAATAAAGAAAAAATTATCCAGGAAATAAATACTTCTATCGACATAGCAAAGAGATTAAAATGTGACCGTATTATGTTATTATCAGATATATTAGAGGGTGATGGAAGTGTAAAAACTAATTTACTAAGCAGTGAAAAAAAATTACTTTGCTTATATGATAATCTTAGAGTTCTTGTTGAGGTTGCTAAAAAGAGAGACATTATGTTGGTAATTGAACCATTAAACACCTTAAAGGACCATAAAAATTATTTTTTAGACAATTTTCTAATAACCCTTGAATTGATTCAATCAATAGATTCTGAGCATCTTAAAATACTTTATGATATATACCATATGCAGATTATGGAGGGAAATGTCTTAGAAACTATACAAAAATATCACCGATTAATAGGATATATTCATGTAGCAAATGTTCCTTACAGATGTGAGCCCTGGACCGGGGAACTTGACTATAAATTTATTCTTAAAGTACTTTCTAAAGTTTATTCAGGGTTTGTAGGATTTGAGTTTTTTGTTAAAGAAAAAAGTTTCACTTATGAAAAACTTTATAAATGGATTCATTCGATTGATTTTTAAAAAGAATATGTTATAAATAATTGCTCAGATTAATTAGGGGATTACACAGATTTTTAACAAGGGATAAAACTTAATCTGCACAGTTTAATATAATCTATATAATCACTTATTTATATTAACTATGAAAGAATTAATAATAAATTTATCTTTATACGTTTTAATTATTTTATGCAATATAAATTATAACAGTTAATCTTAATTTAAATTACAACCGGATATACTCTACTACCTGAAAAACAAAATTAATAGAAGGAGGTGGTCTAACGAAATAAAATAGCTAAGTGAAAGTTGTAATAAACTTTCGTAAAAAGCATTGTGCTAAAGTGTTGCTTTAAGTAAAAAATTAAGGGAGGTAATTTTATGTTTAAGAAGTTTACTAATTTTTGGGTAATTTTTTTAATGGTAAGTATTATAGTAATAGGTGTGTTAACTTTAGGTGCTTCTGCTAAAGACGTAAAGTTGGTTTATATGACTGCCGGAGATGTGAATATGCTTGCTCTTGGCCAACATGTAATAGGCCCTCAGTTTAACGAAAAGTATCCTAATGTTAGTGTGATGACAGTTCATACTGGTCCGGGAAATGCAGGATCCCGTAGAGTTTTTGAAAAAATTATGGCAGACAAGGATAAAAAAGAAGGCGATGTAGATGTAGTAATGATACATCAAATATTCTTAAAATGGGCAATGGAAGAAGATCTCCTACTTGGATATGCTAAAGACATAGATACATGGCAATATATTACTTCACCATTTGCTAAAAAATCTCTAGGTGTTGATGTAGAAGGTTATTGTATGCCCATGTTCCATAGTCAGGCAGTTATCGCTTTTAATCCAAAATATGTTACTGACCCACCCAAAACTTATGAAGAAATAGTTAAGTGGGCTGAAGAGCACCCCGGAAAATTTGGTTACAATGGGATAAAAGGTGGAATGTCTGGTGTAGCTTTTACCTGTGGATGGATTTATTGGAAGACAGGTAAATATGAAAAGTATGCAGTTACCGGACCTTTTGATGAAGCCGAAATTGCTACCTGGGATGAAGCAATTAAAGAACTAAAGGAATTCAACAAAAATGTTACTTTGACTGGTGGAAATGTAGCTACCCTTGATGCACTAAACA
Organism: Atribacterota bacterium; assembly: GCA_030599445.1. GTDB lineage: Bacteria > Atribacterota > Phoenicimicrobiia > Phoenicimicrobiales > Phoenicimicrobiaceae > Sediminicultor. The sequence goes on from JAUVOA010000008.1 coordinate 6,381, forward strand.
GAGGTGAAATTTGGATGGGACCGGTCTGGGTTGATATGTTCTTAAGCTGGATGGCAGAAGGTAAATTAGATCCTGCTTCCCGTATTCTTCTTCCCGAACCGGGAATGCCCGGACAACCTATGTATTTTGTAATTCCTAAAAATTCACCTAATCCCGAAGAAGCGAAAAATTTTGTTGAATTTGTTACTTCGCCAGCAGTACAGGCTGAGGAGATTGTGAAGAGATTTAATTGGTATCCGGGAATTGACGGAAGTTACATTAAAGATTTTGTTCCCAAAGAAACTTTCGATGTAATATATCAAGATGTAACTCCGGCAATGTTAGCTGAATTTGGTCGGGCTTTCCCGCTGGGAGACTATTTTGATGCAATATTAGAAGCCGTTGAATAGAATTAGGATACAACCAATTTAGGAGAAATTAAATGGGAAACAATTTAAAAAATGAATTGGCTGTTGGAAAGAGTGAAATAGGAGTTGGGGTCGAAAGACCCCGCTCCTATACTAATATTCTTCCTTATATGTTAGTATTTCCTGCAGTAATGGTAATTTTATTATTATATTTATACCCTTTCCTTGCTTCATTTTGGAAAAGCTTTATCAACAAAGAAGGGGTTTTAAGTTTAGCAAATTATGAGAAAACGCTTCGTTTATATCGGTATGATGTTTTATTTACTTTAGGAGTAACCACACTTAGTACTTTTATTGCTACAGTTTTAAGTATTTTTGTAGCAGTATATTTGAGATTATCTAAAGGCTGGCTATCTAACAGTATTGGAATTTTATATAGATTACCTATATTTCTCCCTTTTGTAGTAATTGCCCAGATGATGAGAAGTTTTTTAGCTCCCCATGGAACACTGAATCTTTTTTTAGCAAAGTTAAATTTAGTTAATATTGAAAACCCTTTACAGCTTTTTAATTGGGCTGGTTTAACTTTCGGTTTTGTATGGAAACAAGCACCATTTATGATATTAATTATCTGTGGGGGGTTCCAGATGATTGACGATTCTTATATCGAAGCGGCAAGAAGCGTAGGAGCAAAATTACCTCAGATTATTACCAAGATTCTCATTCCTATGAATAAACCTACCATTCTTATTGCGGTAACTTTAGTTTTTTGTTCTCTGGTTGGGTGTTTTAGTTTTCCCTATATGCTTATCGGGGGGAAGTCCCCGGTTACTATAACTGTAGACATTGCTCATCGTGTAAATTATTTTGGTGATTACGGAGTGGCAAATGCATTGGGAGTTTTTTCGTATATTATGGTTAGTTTATTAGCACTTTATTATGTAAGAAGTATGATGAAAAAAGGTCTTTATGATTGATGGAGGTTGTTAATGCAGAAGAGTGTTTTTAGAAAGACTATCGAAATAATTATTTTTACAGTATTTATATTTTTTCTTTTTGCCCCCTTATTGAGTCTGGTAATTTGGTCTGTGGCTTTAAGATGGTATTGGCCCCATACACTTCCCCAAGAAATAGGATTTGATTACTGGCTCCAGGCTTTAGGAATTACTAAAAGTTTAACCCTGGGTGCAGTAAACGTAGTACCAGCTTTTTTGTTGAGTTTAGGCATCGCAATTATTGTAGTAATAATAACTATGGCGATTGCCATTCCGGCAGGTTATTCATTGGCAAAACTAAAAATTCCTGCTCTTCTAAAAGGTATAATTTTAATATTATTTTTATTGCCTCGGGCATTTCCCCAACTGCCGGTATTTCTTAATTTGATGTTGATGTTTAATAAAATAGGATTAACCGGAACTGTATTTGGGGTAATTTTAGTGCACCTGGTTGTGGGTTTGGTCTTTGCGGTTTGGATTACTGCAAGTACTTTTAGTTCAATCCCACCGGAGTTAGAAGAAGCTGCTCGAAGCGTTGGTGCTACAAGATTAAAGGCATTTTTTAAAGTAACTTTACCTATTTCAACCCCCGGACTTGTAGCCAGTGCGGTATTTGTATTCCTTACTTCAATGGATGAATTTACCGGTACATTCTTTGTAGGGCTGCCCTTTGTAACAACTCTTCCTATGACCCTCTATACAGCGAGCGGGTCTAATATTCAATTTGCATCGGTAATCGCTATATTATTATTAATTCCTTCAATTCTTTTTATGATAGTAATTCAAAAATTCCTTAAAGCCGAACATTTAGGAGGAATGGGAGGATAAATTAAAGTTTTAAAATAACCAGATATTGCTTGGAGGTAAACTGTTTTATGGCAATTCTTAAAGTAAATAATTTAAGTAAAAGTTTCGGAAATGTAAAGGCTGTTCAAGGGGTTAATTTTGAAGCAGCAGAAGGCGAGGTTTTAAGCCTTTTAGGCCCCAGCGGATGTGGTAAAACGACTACACTTCGATGTATTGCCGGTTTTGAAAATCCTGACGTAGGAGAGATACATTTAGATAATAGAAAAATTACCACTATCCCTCCTGAAAAGAGGGGCATAGGGATGGTTTTTCAAAATTACGCACTTTGGCCGCATATGACTGTCTACGGAAATTTAGCTTTTGGTTTGCAAATTAGAAAAGTACCCAAAGATGAAATAACTAAAAAAATAAAGAAAGTATTGGGTATGGTGCAACTGGAAGGTTACGAAAATAGGTATCCCCGACAAATGAGTGGCGGACAGCAACAGCGCATTGCTATGGCACGAGCACTGGTATTTGAACCGGAGATAATGCTACTTGATGAACCATTAAGTAATTTAGATGCACAATTAAGAGAAGAGATGCGTTTTGAATTTACTGAATTACAAAGGAAACTCGGAATTACTGCAATTTATGTAACTCATGACCAGGCAGAGGCATTAGTAATCTCTGATAAAATTGTAATTCTTGACCAGGGCAAGATAGTTCAATCTGGTTCACCAAAAGAAATTTATTCTAGTCCAAAAAATAAATTTGTGGCAGGGTTTATTGCCGTTACCAGTTTTATTGATGGCAGAATTGATTCATTTACCGAAGAAAAGAAAAAAGTTATTGTAAAAACCGATGATGGCCTTGTCATTCATGGTTTTAATAATAGTTTTGATATAGGAAAAAAGGTTTCGGTTGCTATGAGAATGAATGTAATTAAATTTATTCAAGACGAAAATAAAAGCGATAAAAATACAGTAAATATATTTAAAGGAAAGATTATTCAATCTTCTTATTTAGGAAATATTATTGATTATAAAATTAAAGTGGGTAATTGGGAGGTTCGAACGAAGAGCGATGCTAAATACAATTTTAAAGTTGGAGAAGAAGTGACTTTTTATCTATCACCTGAAGATATTATTGTAACTCGAGAAGAATAAATTTTACATTAAAGAAGGAAATATGGATTCAAATATTCTTTATTCTAAGGCAGGCATTGCCACACAAATACTACTATCAATAGAGGAAGATTATTTTATAGTCGATGCTGGAGATGGAACTCTAAGAGATTTAATATCTTTAAAGATTGATTTTCAAAAGATAAAAGGAATATTTTTAACCCATGGACATTATGATCATATAGGAGGATTATATACTTTATTAGGCCACTTCAGAATCATTGAAAGAAAAGAAAAAATAGATATTTATTTTCCACAAGGATGCAAAGAAGCCGAGCAGGTTATTTTAGCCTTTAACAAGAGTTATAATGATTTTGCTTTTCAAATTAAAATTCATAGAATAAATGGCGGAGATGAAATTAAGATAAAAGATTTAAAAATAAAAATATTTCAGATGAGACATTATGCAGCAGTGGGGGTTAATCGAATTTTACATCCTGATGTAGCGGTAGGGTATCGATTTATCCATCAGGATAAAACAGTAGCCATAAGCGGAGATACCGGAATATGTTCAGGATTAATAGAATTAGTAGAGGGAGCGGATGTGGCTTATATCGATTCTACTTTGAAAGAGGAAGAAGCAACAGAGACAATATTAAATAATTTACATTTATCCCAAAAAAAAGCAGAAGAAATTGGAAGGCTTGCCAAAAAATATATTCCCATCCATCTGCCGGATGATGAAGAAAATTAATTAGGAAAATTGAACCAGTAAAAATATATATAATGGAAGAGACAGAATAATAAAAATGGATTTAAAAAATTTTGAAGTAGTTTTATTGGGACATTTTGCCATAGATAACGATGTGGTAAACGGAGTAGAAAAAGAAGTTACCGGGAGCGCCGTATATCATGGAGCTTTTGCACTTAAAGCAATTGGCACAAGGGTGGCAATAGTTACAAAACTTGCTAAAAAAGATTTTCCCCTATTGAGTATATTTGAAGACGCGGGGATTACTGTATTTCCGATAGAGTCGGAAGAAACAACAGGAATAAGAAATGTTTATTCAACCGATGACTCGGATAACCGAAGTAGCTATTTTATGAGGTCTGCAGGACCTTTTTGCGAAAAAGATTATCCAACTGATTTAAATGCTAAAGTTATTCATATTGCCTCATTGATGCAAAAGGAAGTTCCGGTCAACATGATAAAAAAATTATCTAAAATCGCAGATCTTAGTATCGACGTTCAGGGGTTTATGAGAACAAAAGTAGGAAATAATCTTATCTTGAAAGATTGGAAGGAAAAGGAAGAAATTATTCCATATTTAAAATATTTAAAAGCGGATATTGCTGAAGCTACTATTTTAACCGGTACTTCAGATTTACATAAAGCAGCGAAGATATTGGCACAATTAGGAGCAAAAGAGATTATGCTTACCCACAAAGAAGGAGTACTTTTATATATAAGTGGAGAATTTTATCAAGCTCCTTTTTCCCCAAAATCCTTAGGGGGGCGTAGTGGGAGAGGAGATACTTGCATTTCCACCTATATTGGAAAGCGTTTTAGTTTAGAACCTTATCCGGCGCTATGTTATGCTGCTGCTTTAACTACTCTTAAATTAGAAAAAGAAGGTCCATTTAAGCGAAATATTGAAGAGGTCGAAGCTTTGCTGAAAAAAATAAAATAAAAACAAGTATTAATTTAGTAATTGCATTATAGGTATCTACTTAGATTAACAAAGAGATTATACAGATTATTAATAAATAAAGTGTGGGGATATATATTTAATCTGTGTAATCTAATATAATATAATCTGTGTAATTATTTATTTATAGATTAAAAAATAACAAGAAAGGAAGTATAAGTTATGGAAAAAATTAATATAGGTGTAATTGGTGTGGGTAGAATTGGAAGATTACATGTTCGCAATTTAAAATATCAGGTTCCTGGGACAAAAGTATTAGCAGTTGCTGATATATTTGAAAAGAGTGCCAGGGAAGTTGCATCTCAATTAGAAATACCTATCGCTGAAAAAGATTATCGGGTTTTATTGGAAAATAAGGATATTGATGCAGTGGTAATTTGTTCATCTACCGATACCCATGCTCAAATAATTTCCGAAGCAGCCCAGGCGGGGAAGCATATCTTCTGTGAAAAACCCATTGCTTTAGATATTGATAAAATAGACCAAGCTATAGCTGCAGTTAAAAATGCGGGAATAAAATTACAGGTAGGATTTAATCGCAGATTTGACCCCAGCTTTAAAAAGGCAAAAGATCTGGTGGCAAAAGGAACAATTGGCACGCCCCATTTGGTAAGAATAACCAGCAGGGATCCTGAACCGCCCCCGATTAGTTATGTTAAAGTATCCGGGGGAATCTTTTTGGATATGATGATTCATGATTTTGATATAGCCCGTTTCCTTTTAGGTCAAGAGGTGGTTGAGTTGATGGCAGTGGGCAGCTGCTTGATTGACCCGGCTATTGGGGAAGCAGGAGATATTGATACCGCTATAGTTACTTTGAAATACGAAAGCGGTGCCTGGGGAACTATCGATAACAGTCGAAAGGCAGTTTATGGCTATGACCAGCGTATAGAAATATTTGGCTCAGAAGGCTGCGTAATGGTAGGGAATCCAACACCAACAGAAGTAACTATTAATAGCGCTGAGGATACCAAGACTGATAAACCTCTTTATTTCTTTACAGAGCGATATCAGGAAGCATACTTAGCTGAAATGAAAGAATTTATTAAATGTATTCAGGAGGATACAAAACCACTAGTGGGTGGATTTGATGGTAAAGTCTCTGTCCAGATGGGGTATGCAGCTAAAGAATCTTTAACTAAGGGTAGTTTTGTAAAAATAACCAAGTAAAAAATCGGGCAGTAGAAAGGAAAGAATAAAAATAAATTATGAATCCTACTATTAAGGATGTGGCAAATTTAGCAGGGGTTCATCCCTCCACAGTATCCCGGGTAATAAATAATGATTCCCGGATAAGTGAAAAGACTAAAAACAAAGTTCTTTTGATAATTAAAAAATTAGGATATACTCCTAATGCCATTGCTCGTGGATTAAAGACAAAAAGAACTAATACCTTAGGAATGCTTATTCCGGATATCACCAATCCCTTTTTTGCAGAGATAGCTCGAGGTGTGGAAGACGCAGCAAATAAAAATAATTTTAATGTCATATTATGCAATACCGATGATAAGTTAAAAAAAGAGAGAACCTATTTAGAAATATTGCGGGGAAAAAGAGTTGATGGTTTAATTTTGGGCACGGCCCATATCAGAGACAAGAGTATCTTGGAGTTGGAGAAGAAAAAATTTCCCTATATCTTGGTTTCCCGTAATATTGAAGGGTTAGATAAGAATTGTGTTATTGTCGATGATGTGGCTGGGGGAATAATAGTAACCGAGTATCTGATTAAGCTGGGTCATCGAAGGATTGCCCATATCACCGGTCCTCTTAAGACAAGGTCAGCACTTAATAGATTAAAAGGCTACAAATTAGCATTAAAAAAATATGAAATTGAATACAGAGACGAATTGGCAGGACAAGGTGATTTTAGAATAAAGGGCGGGTACCAGGTGATGAAGAGATTTTTAAAATTACCTGAACCACCTACTGCTATATTCGCAGCCAATGACTTGCTGGCTTTAGGGGCTATACAGGTTATTCAAAAGAAAAAATATCATATTCCCGAAGATTTTTGTATTATTGGCTTTGATGATATTCGTTTGGCTTCTTTTGTCTATCCCCCTTTAACTACTATCCGTCAGCCGATGCTGGAGATGGGGGCAATTGCAGTAAAGATGTTATTAAAGATAATAGAGGAGGGAGAATTTAATCAAAGAAAAATAGTGTTAAAACCTAAACTAATCATAAGAGAATCTTGTAAAAAAATAAATTATTAAATTAAAATTAAAAAAAGGAGAAACAAAAATGAGAACAGTAACTTTATACGCTGACTGGCAACCTAAGCCAGATTTTAAATTAGGAACGAAGGATATTGATGGGAAACTTACTTATTTGGGAAGCAAAGTTTGGAAAAATCCGGAGATTAAAATAGTGGAGAAAGACATTCCTAAAATTGGGCCCACAGAGGTTTTAATAAAAGTTAAAGCCTGCGGAATCTGTGGTAGTGATGTCCACATGGCTCAACCAGATGATGAGGGTTATATCTGGTATCCGGGGCTTACTGCTTTTCCGGCAACCTTAGGTCATGAATTTTCAGGAGTGGTAGTGGAGGCAGGTGAGCAAGCCATTAACAAAAGAACAGGGAAGAAATTCGAAGAAGGAGAAGCAGTAACTGCAGAAGAAATGTTCTGGTGTGCTTCTTGCCGACCCTGTGCCGACGGTTACCCTAATCACTGTGAAAAATTACAAGAGATTGGTTTTAGTTGTGATGGTGCCTTTGCGGAATATGTTAAAGTTGATTCCCGCTATATTTGGAGTCTGGAAGAATTAAAGAGAGTTTACAAGGGTGATGACTTATTCCTGGCTGGTAGTGTAGTTGAACCTACCTCAGTAGCTTATAATGCAATGATAGAACGAGGAGGAGGGATAAGACCCGGAGATAATGCAGTAATATTAGGTGGTGGTCCCATTGGTCTTGCAGCAGTAGCTATAATGAAAAAAGCCGGAGCTTCCAATGTAATTCTCTCTGAACCTTCTGAATCAAGAGCAAAATTAGGCAAGTTGTTGGGTGCAGACCATATCATCAATCCTCTTAAAGAAAACTTTACTGAGAGAGTGTTAGACATAACCGGTGGTCTGGGAGCTAAATTATATTTGGAAGCAACCGGTTTACCTGATAAGGTCTGGGGAGATATTGAACAATCTATCTGGGAAGGTAAGATGATTAACAGCACAGTAGTAATTGTCGCCCGTTCAGATAAGAAGATTCCGGTAACCGGAGAAGTCTTCCAGGTAAGAAGGGCTTCTATCGTTGGTTCCCAGGGGCATTCCGGACACGGAACTTTCCCCCGAGTTATCAGCTCAATGGCTTCCGGAATGGACATGACTCCATTGATTACCAAAAAGATAACTTTAGACGAAGTTCCTGAGAACATAGTCCTCCTACGAACCGATAGAACAGAATGTAAAATTACTTGTTTATTTTAATAATTTAATTTAACGAAAAGGAGAAAATAAAATGAATGATAATAAAAAATGGCTGACTACTGATTATCCTCAGATAGTGTTTGAAAATAGCCAGGTAGGCCGATTGAAAAAAGAATTATTTGATGCACCGATGGGTAAAATAGAAGAAATACTCAAAAAATATGAAATCCCTTCTCCCCCTGAATTAGGGAAAGCGGGAAGTTATATTCAAACTACTCCCCGCATGCATGTTATTGAAAACAGACGTAAAAATGATTTTGTCTTTGTCCCTGTAGGATGTACCGAATGTCATGGTGATTATGCCAATACCGGACTCGATACTTTTATGGTCACCCAGATTTGTGAAGGAGTACGCCGTTTTATAAAAAACAGGGATGGAGTAGGCTGCAGTTTAGCTCTACCTCCTCTAAATTATGGGGGACATCCTTATCATCACTGTGGTATGGCTGGTACTATTATTATGCCCGAAGATGTAGTTAGAGAAACTATGATCAATGTGATGTATGGACTTTGGAATGATGGTTTTCGTAAGCAGATGTGGGTGAATAATCATGGACAATTATGGATATTAGAATCTGCCATACAGGAATTTTGTAAACGCTATCAATTACCGGGTATCTATCGAGTAATTGACTGGCATAGGTCAATTAGAGAATTCTTCATTCCTATCGACCGGAAAGATAGTCTCACTACCGATTTTATTCATGCTGATGAGGCAGAGGCATCTGTTGCCAAATTACTCTTCCCTGATATGATAGATATGAAGTATGCTGTAGACACAGAGGGTGATTCATTGTTGCCGGGAGGTCATTTTGATACCTCTGTTGACCCTTATCATCGACCTCAAGG
>JAUVOA010000069.1 GCA_030599445.1 Atribacterota bacterium
CTCAACTGTACACCTTCTTCCACGGCGTAAGTGTCAAAAGGATTCAAGATCGCTTTTATACCTTTTCTTACTATGCGTTTTGTTTCAGGATCGATTTTAACATCGTTAGTTGCCGGTACCTGCTTGATGCATACTACTATTTTCATAACGCCTCCTTGCAATTACGGACCCTCAGACCCAGATATCTTTAATCAGATCATATTGTGTTTTAAATCCGAGCAGTGACAGGTAAATGCCGCACTCCGGATATAATTTGTGGAGCATTTTAAAAGTGGAAATGGGGTCAAATTCTGTATTCTCAGGTATTTCATAGCCGACTGCTTCCGAAAGAAGATGCAGTTTTCTGCTCATCCAGGCATCTACAATTACCGGTATTTCAGGATATTTTTTTAGAAGTCTGTCGACAACTTCATTTCTCTCTATCAAAGGCTGGGTAATAATGAAAGTGGCACCTGCTTTCATTTTTCTTTCCATCTTTTCAAATTCATGTTCTTCCGGTTCATAAGGATTAAATGCGACTCCGAGTACAAAAGTATCCGGATACTCACGGTTTATGTACTTTAACAGTTCAACAGAAGTGACGGACTCGACATCAGTAGCGCTTACATCTGAAGGCTTAAGTTTGGGAAGACGCTCCGAACCGTCTCCTGTTATTATCAGGAGATACCTGATTCCTTTTGTCTTACATATGTCAAGAATGTTGTCCAGATCATCTTTTGTATGAAAAGTAGTAAGGTGAATCATCACCTGCTCTGGTATGACGGGAAGGTCAAGTTCCTCAATCATTTCTGTTCCCTGGAATGACAGAAGACCCATTGCATTATCGGTTATACATACACAGTAACCGCTGCCCATAACCCTGAGATATTTATTTGAAAATATTTCAAGATCCTTTTCAAGCTTTTCTGAATCCTGTTTGGGTGGTAAAACTTCAACGTGGTAGATCTTATTCTGGATGTGATGAATCATGATACTCTCCTATCTCAATTAAATTGGTTAATCCGAAAAACTACAATCTACAATATTTTAACATTCAACAAAATGACCTTATAGGAAAATTTTATTTTATTTTGCAATTATTTATCATTCTAAAAAAGATACCACAATAAAACCTGCAATTCAAGAGATCTTTATATTCTCACTATTTGTTCTCACTATTTGTGCAGGGGGAGTTTCCGGACCAATACCAAGCAAGACAACAATCGTCACAAACATTTGATATCTTTGATTTTTTTATAGCAATATTAATAAAATATAACAAACAACCTAAAGCAGTTAAATTAAGCCTTTTTCCCGTAATATGCCGCCGGCTTCTCTATGGTTCCATCCTGGGGGTCTTCATATCTTATCTTAATTTTCCCTTCTTTGTCTTGGCTAATTTGAGAAGGAATAGATTTAAGATATTGAATATTATAAATATTTAGGCAATAAAGATTTTTGCCTTATCTACCGCAGAAGCAGCATCAGGAGAATAGCCATCTGCTCCTATCTGATCAGTATAATTTTGAGTTATAGGCGCTCCCCCAATCATTATCTTTACTTTATCTCTTAACCCTGCAGCTTCAAGGGCTTTTATCACTTCCGCCATATTAACCATTGTAGTAGTTAAAAGTGCAGACATCCCTATTATATTAGGTTTATGTTCTTTTACGGCTTCTACAAATTTATCCGGAGAAACATCTATCCCTAAATCGATAACTTCAAAGCCCGCGCCTTCTAACATCATTTTTACTAAATTTTTCCCAATATCGTGTAGATCCCCCTTTACAGTACCTATTGCTACTTTACCTATATTTTTTACTCCACATTCAATCAATTTTGGCTTTAAAATACCCATTCCTGCATGCATTGCTCTGGCAGCAATTAAGACTTCCGGGACATACACTTCATTTTTCTTAAATTTTGTTCCAATAATATCCATTCCTTTAATTAAGCCATCCTCCAAAATTTTCTTAGGTGTTAAATTCTCCTCTAAAGCTTTTTTAACAAGTTCTTCTACTTTTTCTGCATCACCTCTTTGTAATGCTTCTGAAATAACATTTAAATCTACCATAACGTTACCTCCTACATTTATTAAAATTTGATATAATTTTATAAAATAAAAAACATTAATGCTATATATGTAATTGCACTATTAGGTAATATCTTGCTTTTTTAATAAAACATTCTTCATTTAGTACTATTTAGGCTTAAATTAAAAATACAAGGAAAGATAAAAAATTGAGAAATAAAATATTTTATGTAAAGCAGCTATCACACTGAGAGTCTTATAAGAGGTATACAGAGCATGAATTTAAATACAATATCAAAACAAATTAATCATCTTTTCATTCTTTTTTTATAACCGTAAGGTGATATTCCTTCATTTTTTTTAAACACCTTACAAAAATAACTTTGATCTGAATAACCTACTTCAAAGGCAATTCGAGTGGTGCTCCATTGTGTATTTTCTAATAAGTATTTGGCTTCCTCAATGCGAACTTTAGCCAGATATTCCATTAGAGTAATCCCGGTTTCTCTTTTAAAAATATGGCTTAAATAATAAGGGCTTAAATAAATTGCTTTACTTATATCTACTAATTTTATCTTCTTTTTGTAATTTGTTCGGATAAATTCTCTGGTCTTTCTAATAATATCTACATTTTTAATATTTCTGTTTTCATAAACAGATTCAGTAAATCTATCTAAAACTTTTACAACCCAAATACACAACTCTTCAACTGACTTAATCTTTCCTAATTCTTGAATATATTCAAAATTTAATCCTAAAATCATTTCTAATTCTGCTTTACCTTCCACCGCAGCTCGAGAAAGCACGACTGCCAATTCCAGGATTCGAGCTCGAATTAATTCTGTTTGTCCGGCATTTTTAAACAATATTTTCCCTAAAATCTCATTTAATACTTCTTTTGCTCCTTCTTTGTCCCCCAATCTAACTCTCCTCAGTAATTCTCTCTCCGTCTCTAAAGGGTAAAGTGAACTAACAGAAATAAATGAATTTTCATTTTTCTCTTCTTTTTCAAGCAACTCTAATTCTTTTCTTTTTATCCTTTGAATCTCCTCAGAAATTCTTGCTTGTTGTATATATTTCTCTTGGCGTAGTCTAGTATCTGTTAACTTCATTTTTGTTAAATAATTAGCCATGATATGGAGAATATCCGCAGCTGCTTTTACCCTTTTCTCAGAAACTATCTTAATCCTTTTAAGAATTTCTTCTAACTGAGACTCCGCCAGTCCTAAAGTTTTAGCTACTTTTTTTATCTCTTTAAAAAAAGAAGAATCTGGCTTTCTCATCAACACTCCACCAGAAATAAAAGAACCTAACAATTCTCCTTCATATAAAAAAGGAGCAGACCATTCAATAATACCGGTATAGCAGCGATAAATATAAGGAAATCCATATTCGGCACTCTTTAACATGCCATTACTAAAAGACTTAAAACACCTTTTTTGTCCTTCTGAACTACTCTGAATTAATTTACAAAAATTACAAAAAAATCCATCAGAAATTGTAGATAAAAATATCTTACCCTTTTTATCTACAAAAATCGCCTTAAATCCAGTTGCTTTATAGTAAGAATCCAAAAGCCATCTAATAATATCTTTTATTTTGGAAATTTTATCTTGACTCAATTTTTCATTTACATCGTTAAAATTAAACATTTTTGTCATAATCTCTATTAAAAAACTTCCTTATCTTCGAAATTATATCACTTAATGCCCCAAAAGGACAGAAAATCAAACACCAGAATCTATGACTAAAGAAAGACATCACGAACGCCAGAGCGAAGAAATATAAAAATACCTCTCCATCAATTATGAATAAAGGATTTCTTCTGTTTACTAATATTATCGTAATTACTAAACCTAAAACGAGATATTTAATATGGTTACTCCATTGAGGTAAGTTAAATCTCTTGGTCTTTATTTTCCCTTGTAAATCCTGGATTGTTCCGCAGGGGCACAAATATGAACAATAAAACCTTTTTTTAAGGTTCAACCCTAATATCCCTAAAAGTAAAAGACCTCTTAATTTGCCCCAAGGACATCTTATATAGCAGACAAAACAGTATAAATAAGGTAACTTGAATGGGCAATAAATCAGAGGATAAAAAAGAAGGGGTCCCAGAGCTCCCAAGGAGATAATTTTTATAATTTTTAATTTATCAACCATCCCTTACTTTCCTTCAGATACCAGCTATATTATAGCCACAAGATTCGAACTTTTTATCTCCAGATTCCTGAAATCTCATAACCACAAAATTTACATTTTCCATTTACAATATTATTCTCTAATACCTGAAAATGAATCCGATGAATTAGACACTTACTACAATTAGGGCAAAAAGTTGAATTATATTTGTGGCCAGGAACATTACCGATCGTAACATAATATAAGCCAAAATTTTTAGCAATATCATAAGCCTTCTCTAAAGTTCCTATCGGTGTTGGAGGTAATCTAGTTAATTTATAAGCAGGTGAGAATCGAGAAAAATGTAGTGGAATATCGTAACCTAAATTTTTCTTAATCCATTCACACATTCGCTTAATATCTTCTTCTTCATCATTTATAGTGGGAATAACTAAATTTACAATTTCGAGCCAAATCTCTTCTTCTCTAATAATTTTTAGTGTTCTTAACACAGGATCCAATTCAGCAGAAGAATTTTTATATGCTTTCTCGGTGAATCCTTTTAGATCAATCGTTACGCCATCAGTATATTTTAAAAGCTTTCTTAGAGGCTCTGGATTGATAGCACCATTAGAATGCCAGATAATTCTTAGCCCCTTTTCCTTAGCCAATACTGCTACATCATAGAGATATTCATAACATACTGTAGGTTCGTTATAAGTGTAAGATATAGTGGGAATTTTCTCCTTTATAGCAAGTTCAACCACTTTTTCTGGTGGTAAATAATAAGTTCTTAACTCACCCGGGCTTGCTTGGGATAGATGCCAGTTGTGACAATGTTGACATTGAAAATTACAACACACTGTGCCTATACACAGTATATTGGTTCCTGGAAGGTGATGAAGTTGTGGTTCTTTCTCTATAGGGTCTATATGAATAGCAGAGGGTAAAGCGTATACTAAAGAATAAAGAATTCCTCCTTGGTTTACTCTTGCCCGACAGAAACCATGTCCTCCATCTGAAATAGTACATTTTCTGAAACAAAGTTGACACTGAACCCAGTTCCCAAACAATTTTTGATAGAACATTGCTTCTTTAATATCTTGTTGTGTTGAAGTAGTCATAGGCTCACTTTCCTCTTCTTCTCGAGGTTGAACTTCTAAATCTCTAAAATTACTTTGCCATAACCATACTGTAAATAAAATTATAATTACAACCAGTAAAAATAGTATAGAAGGTATAGAAAATTTCTTCAATATACCCATCTTAACTCCTCCCCTCTGGATAGATTGATTATCTTATAACTTATTTTTCAATCTCTTTAACAATTTATCCAAAGGAAGTGTATTTATTATATCCTTTTCTTCCAACCACCCTCGGCGAGCTACATCTACTCCTAAGCTCATAAATTCTAACCCGTCAATACTATGGGCATCGGTCTCAATAGCCAATTGAACCCCTTTCTCTTTAGCCATCCGACAATAGACATCATTCAAATCAAGCCTTTCCGGATAGGCATTTATTTCTAAGATAGTTCCCGTCTTCGTAGCCATATCCATTATCTTATCAATATCTACCTGATATGATTCGCGATATCCGATTAAGCGTCCGGTAGGATGAGCAATAATATTCACCAATTTATTTTGCATTGCTTTAACAATTCGACCAGTTATAATTTTACTTTCCTGTTTAAAACCAGAATGAATAGCAGCTATAACTACATCTAACCTGCTCAATATCTCATCAGGATAATCCAAACTGCCATCTGATTTTATATCTACTTCGATCCCGGTTAAAACAGTAAAATCATCTAACTCCTGGTTCAATTTTCGAATTTCTTCTATTTGTTCTCTAAGTCTCTCTTCGGTTAATCCACCGGCAAATTTAAGTGATTGCGAATGGTCAGTAATAGCAATATATTTATACCCCATCTTCTTAGCTTCCTCTGCCATTTGTCTAATGGTACGTGCTCCGTCACTCCACTTGCTATGAAGATGCAAATCACCTTTAATTTGGGAATATTCTATTAGTTGAGGCAATTTATTTTCTTGTGCCGCCTTAATCTCTCCCCTATCTTCTCGCAACTCTGGAGGAATAAAAGGCAAATTTAAGATTTGATAAATTTCTTCTTCACTCTCTCCCGCTACCCTCCTATTATTTTTAACATCAAATACTCCGTATTCATTTATCTTCAAGCCTCTCCTTACCGCCAATTCTCTTAACTTAATATTATGTGCCTTGGAGCCGGTAAAATATTGCAATGCCGCTCCGAAACTTATTGGCTCTACTACTCTTACATCAACATGAATATCATCCTTGGTAATAACACTTGATTTAGTAGGTCCTTCAGCTAAAATTTCCCTGACTTGAGGAAGAGAGGTAAAGGTCTTCATTATCTTTTCAGGTTTTTGGGAGGTCACCAGGATATCGATATCCCCGATAGTCTCTTTTTTTCTTCTTAAGCTCCCGGCAAAACTTATTTTACTAGTCTCTTTTAATTGATTTAAACTTCCTACAATCTCTTCTGCTAAAGGTAAAGCGATGCCCAAAAGAACCCTTTCTTTTCGCCTTTTGTATAATTCTATTCCTCTTAAAATATTGGTTTCAGTTTTCTCCCCCATTCCTGGTAAATCTTTAATCTGATGTTGCCTAACTGCTTTTTCTAATTTCTCTATATTATCTACATCTAATTGTTCATATAGAAGCTTGGCTGTCTTAGGCCCCACTTCAGAAATATCCAAAAGCTCTATTACCCCGGAAGGTATAGTCTCTTTTAACTTTTCATAATACTCAAGCTTACCGGTTGCCAGAAATTCCTCAATTTTTTTGGCAATACCTGCACCAACTCCCGGGATATCATTCAACCCTCCCTGGCGGTAAATTGTTTCTATATCAATAGGCAAATTCTCTAAAACTAAAGCTATCTTTTCATAAGCTCGAATCTTAAAGGGATTTTCTCCTTTGATCTTTAATATCCTGGCAATTTGCTCAAATATTCGGGATAATTCTAAATTTTTCAATTCGCCCACTCCCCCATTATTATATAATAAAAAATTTCCTATTACCTTTTTTTCTTTTCTTTTATATATAGCGTCTACAATCACAAACTATTTTTTTAATCATGATTCTGTTTACTATATATATTCTACAAAATTCTTAAAATTCCTCTTTTTTTATAATAGTTACAAATTTAGAATTTTTAGTTATAAAGCATATTTCTATACGCCAATATAGGAAATAAAAAATTTATAACGGTTAAATATTAATAACCTTCCGGGCAAGGTTTGCGAGGAAATAGCAAGCAGGAAAGCCTTGTAAAATAAGGGTTTCAGA
>JAUVOA010000144.1 GCA_030599445.1 Atribacterota bacterium
AAATTCATATCTCGTAAAGGGAATATATGAATTCCGGCTACTTCTTTAAATTTACGTATTTCACTAATAAGTTCTTGGGATATCTTTATCCCCTCCTTTACATTCTTCCCCCTCATTCTCTCCCTTACTCCGGGAGGAATAGAAATCCCGGGTAAATTATTATTTAAATATTCAACCATTTTATAACTCTTTAAGGGCATAATCCCGATAATTTTAGGCATATTGATATGAGTGGTAAGTTTTAAAAATCTTTCCAATAACCTTATATCATAAATGGGTTGCGTTTGAATAAAGTTAGCTCCGGCAGATACTTTTTCCTCAAACCGTGCTATCTCCTTTGTTAAATCCTGGGCAGTAGGATTAACCGCTATCCCGATAAAAAAATCTGTTTTATCTTTAAGCTCATTCCCACCGTACTCATATCCATTATTTAACTTGTTTACCATTCTTACTAATCCTATAGAATCTACATCAAAAACACCAGTTGCCATAGCATAATCACCCATCTCGGGAGGGTCTCCCGTTAAAGCCAGAATATTCCTTACCCCCAAAGCAGATGCACCTAAAAGCTCAGCCTGTAAACCCAATAAATTTCTATCTCGGCAGGTTATATGAAAAATTGCTTCTAACCCTATTTTTTCCTGAATAATGTGAGAAAGGGCAATAGGTCCCATCCTTAATTTGGCCATAGGACAGTCGGTAACATTTACCGCATTTACTACTTTTCTAAAATTATCGTCATTTACCTCACTTAATATTTTACTTAAATTTAAATTTTTCGGAGGATCCAATTCCACCGTCACCACAAATTTTTTTACTGCCAGTTTTTCTCTTAAATTCATTGACTTTATATCTGCCTCTCTTTGCTTTAGTTAAAATTACAATCTCTCTTTTTAAAAAGGAACAGAGAACCGTTCCCTGTTCCTTTTCTAAATTATCTCCCTCTCTAATTAATCCCTTTCCTACCGAGAAATTTCCTTAGATTTTTCTGTTGCTCGGCTAATTGCCTTAATAAGGGCTACTCTTATTCCCCCATCTTCTAATTCCATTAATCCATCTACTGTAACTCCCGCAGGAGTAGTCACAGCATCCTTTAGTAAAGCCGGATGCATTCCTGTTTCTAATACCATCTTTGATGCTCCCAATAAGGTTTGAGTGGTTAATTTTTTAGCCAATTCACGAGGTAGACCCATTCTTACTCCTCCTTCAGTTAAAGACTCGATAATTATATAGGCGTATGCCGGCCCACTGCCTGATAAGGCTGTAACTACATCCATTAATTCTTCTCGGTGAATAACCTCCACTAACCCTATTGCTCCAAAAATATCTATAGCCATCTGAATGTGATTTTCATCAATGTATTTTCCCGGACAAAGAACAGTCATACCTTCATTAATTAAGGCAGGGGTATTGGGCATAGCTCTGATTACCGGGATATTCTTTTCCAAACATTCCTCTATAAATTGAGTACTGGTAGCCGCCGCAATGGATATTATTAACTGTTTTTGGGAAATTATGTCTTCGATATCAGAAAGTACTTTCTTCATCATCTGGGGCTTAATCGCAAGTATAATTATATCTTTCCCTGAAATCATTTCTTTATTATTAATATAAGTCTTAATGCCATATTTTTTGCTTATCTCTTGGGCATGTTCAAGTTCTTCCTGGGCATTGCTTCCGGTTAAATTTTCTTTCTTCACTAAATTATTTTTAATCATACCATTAAGAAGGGTTTCCCCCATTTTTCCCACTCCAATTATAGCAACTTTTTTATTTGTAAGCATAATATTTATATTTCCCCTTTCGTTAAAAAATATTTATTTTTTAAATTAAACAATTTACTAATTTTCAATCCAATAGTTGCCCAGTCTAATCCGCCTATATCCCGGACCTCATCAGTCTACCAATCCAAAAAATCTCATCTTAAGGTAAAAAATGCATAAAGGGTTTGTTTATCATCTTTTTCTATTCATTACAGTAAAATTTATATCCCCCCAGAGGCCTATTTTATCATCTTTTATTATTACTACACCCTTTACCCCTTGTATCTTTTGGGCATAAATTAATCCTTGCTTTACATCTTTTTGAGTTTTAACTATATTACCTACTGCCGTAGCGGCAGCATCAGCAAGCAAAACAGAATCAGAAATTACAGTAACCGCATCCGCCTTCCCAAAACTTAAAGAAGGCCCCACCATGCCAGAAGATGTGCAAATCCCTATATAATTCTCTTTTGCCTCTATCTTTAAAATAATTCTCTGGCTAAAAGGAGAACTCCCTGCAAATATGCTTACTTTTCTCACTTTATTACTCTTAATAAAAATATCCCCACCATTTTCCACTATTACTTCAGAAGAATAATTTAAAAGTTCTTTCCCTACGAATTCAGCTATTGCTCCTGCCACTGAAGCCATAGGTCCAACTCCACACACTGCTGTTGTGTGAATCATAGACTTGATTATCTCGGGAGCTTTTTTATCCTGGGAATAGGGTAAAAGAGTGCTTTTAAATAAGGGGTAGCTATAAATATAATTCTCTATCTGTTTTCTAAAGTTTGAAACCATCTGTTGTGCATAGAAACTTAAATCTTTATTTGTCCTTATAAATAAATCGCTTTCTTCTTCCTTTATTTGAAAAGAAATTAAATCCTTTCCTTCAATTAAATTTCGATATTTCCTTTCTTTATATTCTATTTTATTAGTTTGAGGAAAAATCATTGCTTTTCTTCTCGCTTACTTTAATTCTTTTTAAAAAGTGACTTTGATTGCCTGTAAAGGACAAGCCTCTACACAATTACCACAAACAATACACTTTTCGTAATCAAATTTTAATTTAAAAGTTTCTTTGTCTAAAGATAATACGCCGGTCGGACAAATAGAGACACAAGCTCCACAATCAATACATTTTTCCTCATTCCACAATACTTCTTGCTCTAAAAATTCAACCCCTACTCCTATCTGTCTGGCAAAGTTCAGTCCTTCTTCTATTTGATTTTTCTCGCCTTTAAGCTCTAAAACTAACTTTCCTCCTAAGCTTGGTTTAAATTTTGCCTGCAAAATATTTATCCATAAATCATATTTCTTTATTAGCTGATAGGTCACCGGTCTTTCTACATTTTGAGGAGAAAATGTAAAAATTACTTTCTTACTTAACATTTAAATCATCCCTTTATAGTTATTATTTTAGAGATTTTAATTTCCAAATACATTATAAGCTCCTATTAAATATTTGTTACTAAAATAATATTAATTATTTCTAACGAATTTCTAATAAAGACTTGAATTTATTCCCTTTAGGAAATTTTTGAATAGGCTCCTGCAATAAAAATTCTCCCTTTAGTATCTCTTCCTTTAACTTTTGGGCAATTTCTCGGGCCTTAGCATAGCTGGAAAGGGGAGAAGTAGGAATATCTTTCCTTTGGATAGTAATCTTTCCCTCCCTTAGTTGTCGATAATTTACCCGGCCTAAAGAAGGCTTTTTTAAATGAGGAAAACTATAATCAATTATCTCAGTCCATATATCTTCATCTTTTACAGCCACATTTTTCATTATTTCACTATTTAAAATGGGAATTGGTATTCCTATACCTACCACCAAAGTGACTCCATACCCACTAAAAGTTGCTGCGCGAATATAATCTATACTCATCTCTTTTAAATCTCCAATTACTGCCAATGTTCCACCTTTGTAAATAGTGTTTCCATTTTCATCTTTTATTACTTGAGGATAAAACTGTGTCCCTTCCCAAACTATATAACCTTGTGCGCCACCTAAAAATATTCGAGTACCAATACCAATAGTTGTAAATTCAGGATCGTTAAGCAAAGGACTCAATTGACCGCTGGTAGAATAACTTGCATTCCCTAAATCGGGAAGTAAAATCCCCATATAGGTGTATATTTTTCTTTCAGAAGTATTCACTGCCACATTATAGTTTTGATAACCATTTCGAGGATTAAATAAAATTGCCTGATTTATACTTTTTTTAGTTATATAACTTTCTATTTCCCGACGGGGATAACAATCTGTACCTCGAGATATAGCCTTTAGCTTAATCTTCTTCCCTGAAATTAAATCTTCAATGACATGAGCTCCTCCATATTCCATCCCCTGTCTTTCGGAAAGCTGAGTAGCCCCCAAATAAACATCAACTGCCGCCAACCCCGCATAAGCCTCAACATCATTTAACCAAACTTTCTGCATTCGGATAGGAGGATCACTGTGCCCAAAATTAATTATTGCCCCTGAGGAACACATCGGTCCAAAGGTACCGGTAGTAACCACATCAATTTCTTCCGTAGCCTTTTCTATACCCTTTTCCTCAATTATAGGAATAATTTCTTCGGCAGTTACTATTACAGCTTTACCACTTCTAATTTTGGTATTAATTTCCTCATAAGTTCTTTGTATGGTCAAAAAATAACCTTCCTATAAATTAGTTGTTAATAAACGGCGAATACTTTTTTCTCTCTCTTGCATCTTCTTAACCAGCTAACCAATTAACTAACTAACGAGCTAACTATTTATATACGATATACACACTCTACTACTATTGTCCTCTATTCTTTTTTTATCTGTAGGGAAATTATGTTCAACATCTTTTCGGTTGCTTCTATAGCTGCTAAAACTTGATCAGGGTTAATCCCTTTGGTGATAAAAGTTTTGTGATTTTGCCACCCCCAGGTAATAGTACACTGCACTAAGGCATCTGTTTTTCCTCCTGGAGGTATATTAACCGTGTAATCCAAAAGAGTTGGTAAAGGATAATCTATTTTTTTGGCTAT
>JAUVOA010000176.1 GCA_030599445.1 Atribacterota bacterium
AAAATGGAAAATTAGGAAAAATTTATAAAAACGCAGTCTATCAAGGTATAACTCCGGAATTTTGGAAATCTTGTGATGGGATAAGCTCTGAAAAATATTGGCATGTCTGGGGAGTACCAAATTGTGGCAAAGGACAGCCGGGTCAAGCGATGCATGTGGCACATGGCACATCTCCTGCGAGATTCAGAAAGGTAAAGGTAGGTGCTTCCAAGTGAAAGATATAAATTCTGGAAAAGAACTTGTTAACAAGGTGAAGAGTATTCTTAAAAATTACGACTTTGAAATAATTGCTTCAGAGGGTAGAAGTGAGCTTACCAGATTTGCAGAATCTTACATCCACCAAAATGTAGCGGAAACCGATCTAAATTTAACCGTAAAGATAATAAACGAAGATAGAATCGGTGCAGTGCAGATGAACAGTATTGATGAGTCCACTATATCAAAAAATATAGAAAAGGCAATTGAAGTAACCAAAATTACCCCAAAATTAGATTACCATTATCGTTTGCTAACACCTCAATCATACAAAATAAAAAGTAAATATTCTAAAGATACTGCTAATTTTACCCCTTTAAATCGAGCCCAGCTGATAAGACAAATAATAAAAGAAGTAAATAAAAGAGGGTATGAAGCAGCGGGGGCTTTTAAAACAGAAGAATCTACCCTCATGGTAGCTAATTCAGAAGGAGTTTTTGCCTTTGATCGGGGGACTAAGGTGGATTTCAATTGTGTCATCACCCGAGATAATTCTACTGCTCATACCTCGTTTATAGACAGTGATATTAATAATTTTAATATAAACAAAATAACCGATGAATTATTAGAAACTGCTTTAAAAAATGTAGAACAAATAGAAATTGAACCGGGGGTCTATACGGTTATCCTTTCTCCGGAAGCAGTTTCAGAGATCTTAAACTATACCGGCTATACTGCCTTTAATGGTAAAATGATTATGGAGGGCAAGAGCTTTATTTGCAATAATCAAGGCAAAAAGATTTTTCCCGAGACTATAACTGTGTCTGATGATCCTTTTGATAAGCTTACCATGCCCCTACCCTTTGATCTGATGGGATATCCACGGGAAAAGACATATCTTATTAAAGACGGGATAGTAGAAGACGGAGTATATGACCATCTTACCGCTCTAAAATATAATAAAAAATGTACCGGGAATACTTTATCACCGGAACACGCTTCCTTTGGAGCTCCCCCTTTTAACTTGGTGATGAAAGAAGGGAATAATTCTGTTGAGGAGATGATATCCTCTACTAAAAAAGGTATCTATATTTCCCGTTTTCATTACGTCAATATACTAAATCCCATGAGCGTTCAGTTGACTGGGATGACCAGAGACGGAACTTTCCTAATAGAAGACGGTAAGCGGGTAAAAGCAATCAAGAATATGAGATTCAATACCAGTGTAGTAGATATGTTAAAAGCAGTAGACATGATATCAAAAGAAAGACAGACAAAAGAAGGATTTATCGGCCCAACAGTTGCCCCCTATCTCAGAACCAATAATTTCACTTTTTCCAGCAAAACAAGCTTTTAGATACAGGGGACGGTTCTCTGTGTTAATAATGATTTTAAATTTTAAACTAAGTTAACACAGAGAACCGTCCCCTGTTCCTGTTCAAGTTAGTGTAAACTTTAGTGGGGTAGTTACATAAAAAGAAGAATGTTACTTTTTTCTATCTTTTCTTTCTCTTTTTTAACTCGATACTCGATACTATATACTCGATACTTTCTTTAATTTCCATTTGACAAAAGAGAGATTTTGTTATAATCTATAAGTACATAGGTAGATAAGTAGATATGTAGAGAGGTATCTAGTTATGCAGAGTACTATTGATAAAACTAACCCACTTCCCCTTTATGTTCAGGTTGCCGATTGGCTTGAGAGTATGATCAAGGGGGAAAGGTATCAGATTGATACCAAGCTGCCCTCCGAAGGTGAGCTGGCTCAAAAATTTCAGCTTAATCGAAACACTATTCGTCAAGCTATTTCATTGCTCGTGCAAAAAGGATTTGTCGAGAAGCAGAAAGGGGTGGGCACCTTTGTTAAAAGGAAGACTTCCCTGTTACCAATCCATAAGCTCAGCAGAATGGTGAGTTTTGTTGACGACTTTAATCTCAACAATGTAGAGTTAGAGGATAGGATTATTCTAAAAAAGAAGATTATGGCCGGAGAGGGGCTGGCTAAAAAGCTGAATCTCAAACCTAAAGATTATGTGGTACAAATAGAGCGGGTGAGGATTGCAGATAAAACTCCTCTGATTCTGGAAAGACAGTTCTATTCCTTCAGGGATTTTGGAGATCTTCTCGAGATGGAAATAAAAGGTTCCATGTACCAGATTTTAATCAAACATTTTGCTGCCGATCTTAATCATTCCATCCAAACCCTACGCGCAATAAATCCGGTAAAAGAAATTGCCCGGGTATTGGAAGTAAGCACAAATACTCCCTGCCTTTTCTTAGAGAGCTTGGCTTATAACTCGCAAAACATCTGCATCGAAGTCCTTCAATCCTTTTATCGCGGTGACCGTTACCTGTTCAGGGTTGAAACTGGACAGTACAAAATAGAAGGTAAATTCAGCTAATGCTGAACAAATAAAACAATATCGAATCATCATGTAAAAAATACTGGATATTATTCGGAGGAGGAAACATGGCAATTGTAAATGCTAAAGAGATGCTTTTAAAAGCGACTAAAGAAAAATATTCTGTTGGTGCCTTTAATATTACCAACATCATTCAAATGGAAGCGGTAGTAGAAGCGGCTGTAGAAAAAAAAGCCCCTTTAATTATACAAACTTCTGTAGCACCATCCAAATTTTTAAAGCCAAATGTACTGGCGGCTGTATACCGGACTTTAGCTGAATCTGCTCCCATTCCCATATGTCTGCATCTGGACCACTGTACAGATGTTGATTTTTGCCGTACCTGTGCTGATGCAGGATATACCAATATTATGATAGATGCCTCTAAACAGGTTTACGAGGAAAATATCAGGCAGACAAAAGAGGTTGCCGATTACTGTCGTCGAGCAGGGGATATATCTGTTGAGGGTGAATTGGGCACAGTTTCCGGTGTGGAGGACCAGATAAAGGTTGCCGAAGATGAAGCTGCTCTCTGTGATCCGGAAACAGCGGTGCATTTTGTTGAAGAGACCGGGATAGATATACTGGCGCCGGCTATCGGAACTGCTCATGGTATCTATAAAACGGCGAATCCCAAACTGGATTTTGATCGTCTTAAAAAGATTTTTAATCTTTTTAATGCGGAGGAGCCGAAGGTACCTCTGGTTGTTCATGGCGGAACCGGCCTAAAACCGGAGGTGGTTAAGAAGCTGGTAGCATTGGGAGGCTCAAAATTTAATGTTTCTACCGATCTTAAGCACGTTTTGATCGACTCTACCTTTGAATATATCTCGGCAAATAGAGAACAATACAATCCCGGTAAGATCGATAAGGCAACAAAAGAAGCAATTATTAAGAGAATTAACTACTGGATTGAATTATTAGGCTGCGCAGGCAAGGCCTGAGCAAACAATTATTATTTAACTTAAAAGGAGTTTTAACGATGAAGAAAATTGAGGACTACTTTGTACCCTGGCTTAAAGAGATAAAGATGTATATTTCCCCCCATATTGAGATGGCCTGGGAAAACCAGAAGCTACATCGGATGATGTCCAATGAGAATCCCCATGAACCTTCTGAAAAGGTACTGGAAGCAATTAATAAATTCGCAAAGATGGCTAACCGATATTCCGATCGGGGGATGGTGGTACGAAGTAAGATCGCTGAACTAAATGGTCCGCACGGTCCGGAGAATGTTATGATTGGCAATGGAACCAGTGAGATTTACGATATGATGTGGAGAAGCTTCTTGCAGCCCGGAGACGAGCTAATTCAACATACTCCCTGTTTTGGAATCTATAAATTACGCTGTGCTGTTTTAGGGGGAAAGTTAGTGTCGGTACCCATGATCTACCAGGGGAAGGAATTACTCTTTGATCCCGATGCGATAATTAAGGCGGTAACCCCTAAGACTAAGGTTATTGTTATTACCAATCCCAACAATCCAACCGGTAATTTTATGGACGAAAAGGACTTTAGAAGAATTGCTGACCTGGGTATACCCTTTGTAGTGGACGAAGCTTATATAGAATATTCCGGCTATGGTAAATCAATGGTAAAACTGATTG
>JAUVOA010000075.1 GCA_030599445.1 Atribacterota bacterium
AATATATATAGAATTAGAGGATTATCAGTTTTTGTAGGAAAAAATGGTAATTCTTTAAAACGTAGAAAATATAAGGGTTTCTGCGTTTTTTTGTTATATGGGATGGTGTTAGTGCTTTTAAAATATGGAGAAAATGAGGCAAAAAAGGGCCAAAAGCTCTATTTTTAGGAGGCTGAAAGCCTTGCAAAATAAGGGTTTTAGCGAAATATTGTCGTAGCAGCGTTTCTTGAGGTGGCCTAAGATGATTGTTCATATTTTTAAAATAGGCGCTTAAAATAGCTTAAAATGGCTTATTTTAGGTGTGGGCGGAAAGCCTTATTTTATAAGGGTTTGAGTGAGGTTTTGGAGTAAAGGAAGGACCAAGATGAAAGTTGATAAAGAATGTGACAGGGGAAAAGTTGGATTTTTAGAAACAAATGTAGTAATATTAAAAAACGCTCAGCCTACCCTATGAAACCTTGGGTGGAAATTTCAATACAAAATAAAGCAAGGGGGACTAGTTTATGGATCACGAAGAGTCTAAAGCAACGGTTAATTTTATTCAGGAGATCATTGATCAAGATAAAAAAACGAATAAATATCATGGAAGAGTTCATCTTCGGTTTCCCCCGGAACCTAATGGGTACCTGCACATCGGGCATGCTAAGTCTATTTGCTTAAATTTCGGTTTGGCTGCAAAAAATAGCGGTCTATGCAATCTTCGCTTTGATGATACAAATCCCAGTAAGGAAAGTTTGGAATATATTGAATCTATCATTAGAGATGTTAATTGGTTGGGATTTGACTGGGATAACAGGCTTTTTTATGCTTCCGACTATTTTGAAAAGATGTATGATTATGCCGTTCGTCTGATTAAGGCAGGCAAAGCATATGTGTGCGACCTGAGTTCTGAAGAAATTAAGGAGTACCGCGGAGGTTTCAAGGAACCGGGGAAAGAAAGCCCATATCGCAGCCGATCTGTGGAGGAAAACCTGGATCTGTTTATGCGTATGCGAGCTGGCGAATTTGCCGATGGTTCCCGGGTACTGCGAGCTAAAATTGACATGACCTCTCCTAATTTGAACATGAGGGATCCTATTCTCTACCGTATTTTAAGGGCTACACATCATCGGACGGGGAATAAGTGGTGCATTTATCCTATGTATGATTATGCTCATCCTCTTGAAGATTATTACGAAAGGATTACTCATTCCGTCTGTACCCTGGAGTTTGAAGACCATCGCCCTTTATACGATTGGGTTCTCAATGCCTTGAATCTGCCAGATACACCTCAACAGATTGAATTTGCCCGACTGAATTTGACCAATACGTTGATGAGCAAACGTAAGCTTCTCAAACTGGTAGAGGAAGGTTGTGTAGCTGGATGGGATGATCCTCGTATGCCGACTATATCAGGCTTGCGGCGCAGGGGCTATACTCCGGAAGCTATCCGAAGTTTCTGCGAGCGTATCAGAGTAGCCAAGACTAATAGTGTGGTGGATGTCCGTTTTCTGGAACACTGTATCCGAGAAGACCTGAACCTGAGGGCATCCCGGGTTATGGGAGTACTGCATCCCTTAAAGCTGATTATTGATAATTATCCTGGAGAAATGGTGGAAGAGATGGAATCAGAAAATAATCCTGAGGATCCTACTACCGGGACGCGCAAAATACCCTTTTCCCGAATTCTTTACATCGAACGGGAAGACTTTCATGAAGACCCGCCAAAAAAGTATTTTCGTCTGGCTCCCGGTCGCGAGGTCAGGTTAAAAAATGCCTATATTATCAAATGTAAAGGATTTATTCGGGATGAAAAAACGGGAGAGATAAAAGAAGTACATTGTACATATGATCCGGAAAGCAAAAGCGGTAAGCCGGGTGCTAAACGTAAGGTAAAAGGAACCTTACATTGGGTTTCCGCAGACCATGCTTTGAAAGCGGAAGTGCGCTTATATGAACATCTTTTAGTGGACCAGAACGAGGGAGCGGAAGAACAGGAGGAAGAGAAAAATTTTATAAAGCAGCTTAACCCAAATTCTCTGGGAGTATTAGTTGATTGTTTGGTGGAACCCAGTTTAGCGGGAGCGGATCCCGGAAGCAGATACCAGTTCATGCGAAAAGGATACTTTTGTGTTGATTCCGATTCAACGTCGGATAAGTTAGTGTTTAACCGAATTGTATCTTTGCGGGATACTTGGGATAGGATCCTTAAAGCCAATAAAAATCAAAAATCCTAATTGAATTTGTCAGTTAGTCGTTAGCGAATAGTATTTAGCAAAGAGAAAGAAAAAGAAAAAAAGTGCAAAGTGTAGGATAAGAAATAAGATAAAAACTTAAAATTTACTAATTCTCCAATTAACTAACCAATTAATATTAAATTAAAAAATCCGGAAAATTATTTTTCGGATTTTTTAATTATTGTGTTAAAAAAGAAGGATAATTGGAAGGTTGTGTAGTATATATAAGGTGATAATTTAATGAGATTGCTTCGGATGGTACTCAAGTAGTATTGAATACCACCTCGCAATGACAAAATGGATATATGAGATTGCCGTGATATGATAAATCAGAGCTCCATCAGACTAATATTAGATAGAAAAAATTGAATAATATGAGTTAATCTGTTATAAATAGATAAGTAAAAAATTGTTTCGGGCGGAAAATCATTTATGGAATTCGTAAAAGATAAAAGATTAAATTTTATTATCAGTATATCCATTGGTATTGTCATTCTATTTTATGTATTGAGTAAATTGAAGTGGTTATTTATATATTTTAGTTTTGCTTTAATGTTAGCTTATTTCTTCGATCCTTTATATAAATTTCTTCTTAATAAGAAGGCCCCGAAAGTATTGGCTATTATTATTGTCTTTGGGATAATAATTGCCTTGTTAATCCTAACTATATTTTTTCTAATCCCCAGTGTAATTAATCAACTTAATATTTTATATAAAGAAATTCCTAATTTTATCGAAAATTACCAAAATCTAATTTTATCTATAAAACCACAACTCTCAAAATTTATAAATCCGGCCGATGTAGAGATTTTACTTAAAGAAAATTTATCTGAACTACAGAAAGGTGTATTGGGTTTTTCCCAAAGCATTATAATTTATTTGTCCAATATAGTTTCCAGTATTACTTTTGGTATAGTAATTGTCCCTTTAATCTTATTTTATCTAATGAGAGATATGTTTAAATTTAAAGAAAATTTGTATATTTTCGTATCAAAGGAAAATAAAAAAGAATTTAAGGAAGTACTGGAGGAAATAGATCATATTGTCAGTGGTTTTATTCGTGGTCGAATAATAGTCTGCTTTATTGTAGGGACTTTGATTGGTATAGGGTTGTACTTCTTAAATCTAAAATTCGCTTTAATTATCGGGATTGTTAGCGGAGCGTTTAACTTTGTCCCTTATTTAGGACCCATTGTGGGAGTTGTTCTAGCTTTAATTTTTGCCTTGGGCAGCTCCTGGTGGACATTGCTGATGATCGTAGTTTTATTTGTTTTAGCTAATCAGCTTGAGGCGATATATCTTAATCCTAATATCTTAGGGAAAGGATTAGGTCTACACCCTTTAACAGTAATTTTATCAATGTTAATTTGCGGTCAGTTATTAGGAATATTGGGAGTATTGGTAGCCGTTCCTTTGGCAGCTATCTTGAAAGTTTTAGCTATTAGATATTTGGTCCAGGAGGGATAGAATAGGTTATATGAAAAAGATATTCTACATAATTTTAATGACAGTTTTATTGACTATTTTATTCCTTGTTTCTTCAGTTTTAGCTCAATCTTCAGAAATAAAGATACTATTAGATAATAAACCCCTCGAAACCGTTGTCCCTTCAGTTATCGAAAATGATCGACTATTTGTTTCAGCTCGTAATGTAGTAGACGCCTTAGGTGGAAGGATTACCTGGTTTCCCGCTTTAAAGTTGATGACTATAAATATTAATGGTCGTACAGCCCGTTTAGTAATCGATGACCCTTCTTTGGAGATAGATGAAAAGGTAATTTCTCTGGAAATGCCAGCAAGAATTCTCGATAATCGGGTAATGATTCCCTTAGAAGTGATAAAAATTATAGCCGAAGTAGATATTAAATGGGAGAACCAGACCAAGACTTTATCCATTAATACCATAAGACCTTTTCTATTAGAAGTTAGAAGTTATTCTCATCCCGACAAAACCAGGGTGGTGATAGACTTATCTGAAAAGACAGAATTTAGGGCAGATAAGTTAATAAATCCGGATAGAATTTTTGTCGATATAATGGGTTCTATTGTAAAATTAGAAGATACCTCCAAACAGATAAAGATAGATGATGGAGTGATAAAAACAGTAAGGACAGCTCAATTTAACGAGGAAATTACCAGAGTTGTATTTGATCTTTACCAGGAAGCCAAATACGAACTTTTCAGTCTTATTGAACCCGATAGGGTAGTAATTGATATATTCAAACCGGAAGGGAAAGCGGCGACTGTCTCTGAAACTCTTCCCGCTAAGCCTAAAGAAAAGCCTACTCTCGGGTCTGAGATAACCGGTAAAAGAGTAGTAATTATTGATCCCGGTCATGGTGGAAAAGATCCGGGAGCGATCGGACCTACTGGCTTGAAAGAGAGCGAAGCTACTTTAGGAATCGCTCTTTATTTAGAGAAATTGCTAAAAGGGGCAGGTATTCCCACCTATTTAACCAGAAGTAAAGATGAATTTGTTTATCTGGAAGATAGAACAAATTTTGCTAACCAGAAAAATGGTTTTGTATTTGTAAGTTTACACGCTAATTCAGTTTTAAATCACCGTTCTAGTGCTGAAGGAATAGAAACCTTTTTGTTAAGTTCCAAATACATCGGTGCCTCAGCCAGAGATGTAGCAGATAGGGAAAATAGAGCCAGTAGGGCTCATCCGGAGGTAGATACTGATTTAGCCTTGATTATCGCTGACCTGGAAGAGAGCGCTAACATCAAGTATAGTTTTGATTTTGCTGATATTATCCAGAAAAAATTAGTAGAGTATCTAAAATTAGAAAATAGGGGAATAAAACAAGCTCCCTTTGTTGTATTAAAAGGAGCGAATATGGCAGCAGTAATTATAGAGGTTGGTTTTATTTCTAATCCTAAAGAGGAAAAATTATTAAAAACCAATAAGTTTAGAGAAAATGCCGCTCAGGCCCTGTTTGAAGCAATAAAATATTATGTAGAAAATACCCCTGATAATGGTGAATAGGATTAATTATGGTTAAAAATAGAAAGCCGAAAAAGAAAAGAAATAACCTGAAAATCATTTTCATATTATTAATACTTGTAGTAATTGTAATTTTTAGCTATACAATATTTAATAAGTTTATTGTCCCTATCTGGGAAAGATATACAGAGAAGCCTGTTATTACCAAGGAAGTCCCTTATAAGGAAGAAGAAATAAAAGAAGTTCAACCTGTGCCGATAGAAGAGATGGTCGAGGTGAATCTTTACTTTTCTGATTCTCAAGCGATGTACTTAGTTCCCGAAAAAAGAAAAATATCTCAAATCCCTTCTTTAACCAGACAGGTAGTTATTGAGCTGATAAAAGGTCCGGAAAGTTCCGATTTTTACCCTACAATTCCCGAAGGAACTCAAGTCAATGAAGTATATATTGCTGATGATATTGCCTATTTAGACCTATCTGAGGAGATATTTGAAAATCATCCCGGAGGAAGCAGTGGTGAATTAATGACTGTCTATTCTATAGTCAATACTTTAACTGAAATCCCTCCGATTAAAGGTGTGCAAATATTAGTGGGAGGAAATGAGAAGAAGAGTTTAGTCGGACATATAGATATTAGTATGCCTTTACTTAGAGATGAAGATTGGATTAAACCATAAACTGAAGGACTGATATAGAGAAAGATAGGGAGTGACAAAGATTAATATTTTCGATTTATCTTTAATTTTTAGAAATAAGATTATAATAATTGCACTTATAACCTGGATTTTAAATCAGAGCTTAAAGCTAATAATATTTTATATTACCGAAAAAAAATGGGATATTAGGAGATTTGTTGGGGCAGGAGGGATGCCCAGCACTCATTCCGCCCTTTCTATATGCGTGGCTACCACCATTGGCCTAAAAGAAGGTTGGGAATCTCCTTTGTTTGCTTTAGCTATAGTCATAGCTTTTATTATTATGGCTGATGCAGCCGGAGTAAGGAGAGAGACGGGAGAGCAAGCTAAAGTATTAAATAGAATTATTTTAGAATTTTTTAAAGAAATAAAATTAAAAGACAAGCGTTTAAAAGAGTGGGTTGGGCATACTCCTTTTGAAGTTATAGTGGGAGCCTTTATTGGAATTATAATGGCTTGGATATTATGCGCGGTAATTTAAATTTTTACTTAAACGAATTAACAGGTAGAGTTTCAGTCCGAGAGGTGAATTTATAGATTTGAAAAAATCAAAGAAAGAACGTTTGGATATATTACTGGTCGAAAAGGGATTTTTTCCCAGCAGAGAGAAAGCCAAAAGCGCTATTATGGCGGGAGAAGTTTTAGTGGAAGGGGAAAGAGTCGATAAATCAGGACAAAGGATTAAGATTGAAGGCAATATTTCAGTAATAAAAAAAGAGACTGCTTTTGCAAGTAGAGGTGGAGAGAAATTAGAAAAAGCCCTTAAGGTTTTTAATGTCAATATCAAAGGAAAGAGAGTAATTGATGTTGGTGCCTCTACGGGAGGTTTTACTGATTGTCTCTTAAAATCTGGAGCCGAGAAAGTTTATTGTATAGATGTAGGCTACGGACAGTTAGCCTGGAAATTGCAGAAAGATAGCCGAGTCGTAGTTATAGACAGGACTAACATAAGATATCTTACTGCTGATAAATTTGATGTCCTTTTTGAATTAGCTGCCATAGATGTCTCCTTTATTTCATTAGATAAAGTCCTGCCAGCGGTGTATAATCTACTTAAGGAGAAGGGAGAAGTAGTGGCATTAATTAAGCCACAGTTCGAAGCGGGGCGGGAGTTCATCCAAAAGGGCGGATTAGTAAAAAAGGTAGAAATCCATCAGATGGTAATCGAAAAAGTTGGCGATAAAGCGCAAGAAATGGGTTTTAGTATTCAAGGTTTAACCTTTTCTCCCTTAAAAAAAACTTCCGGTAATATAGAATATCTCATCTATTTAGTAAAAAATCCCGGAAAAGATA
>JAUVOA010000049.1 GCA_030599445.1 Atribacterota bacterium
AACTTTGTCAAAATTAATATCATTTACATTATCCTGAGTAACTGCCTGACCCAAAGCTGATGGAATAAGAACATTAACGTTTTTCTTTAACCAGGCGTCTCCGTCTTCTTGTTTCCAACCAAAAGATTTGGCTTTTTCCGGGTCAATAGTCCCGAATTTATCTAAGGTTCCCGGAGCAAGTAAGTCTTTGGGGTTAATCCCTTTTTCGCAACTATAAGTATAGGCTCTTTTGTCTTTAGGATCCCAGCAAGACATAGCTACTACTTTCCCGCCATACTGGACTAATTTTTCACAAGCATATTGGGCAACATTACCAGCTCCTTGAATAGAAGCAGTAACATCTTTAAAATCGATATCCAACCTCTTTAGTGCTTCTCGAATACAGTAAACCGTGCCGTAACCAGTAGCCTCTGTTCTACCCAGTGAACCACCTACTCCCACTGCCTTACCAGTAACAAAGCCGGGTTTTCTATTTCTATTAATAGTATCATACTCATCCATAATCCAGAGCATATCCTGAGGATTAGTACCTACATCCGGAGCGGGAACATCTATTTCCGGCCCTACAAAATCATAGACTTTCCTAACCCAACCTCGGCATAACCTTTCAGTCTCTCTATCTGATAATTTTCTTGGATCTACGATAATTCCACCTTTGCCTCCACCTAAAGGAATATCTACCACTGCACATTTCCAGGCCATCATCATAGCTAATTGCCTGACCATGTCAATTGTCTCATCTTCTGCAAAACGAAGACCACCTTTAGCTGGTCCACGAGCGGTAGAATGTTGAACTCTAAAACCGGTAAATGTCTTAGTGGTACCATTATCCATATCTATCGGAATACTAAATTGTATGGCCCTTTCCGGCTCTCTCATAAATTCCCGCAAAGCAGGATCAAGATTAAGTGATTCCGCATTGTGATCAAATTGAGCTTGTACTAATTCAAAAGGGTTCATTTCTTTAGACATTTTTGAATGTCCTCCTAAATAATTTTTAAAATTTTAATTTAACTTAGACATGATTTAAAAAAACTTTAAATTCTCAATTTTCTTTCCAGTCTGTTGCTTACCTCCCTTTTTTAGAATAATTCATATTATTTATTTCATATGCATATTAATCATCAAAACTATCATTAACATTTTTTATAATTTTGATGCATCCAACCTCTATGCACAATTAAACTGAAAATTTAAAACCTTTTTCTCAAACTTTTACCCGAAGACAAGAATTCAATAATCGCCCGGGCTGCTACCTTACCATCTCCTACTGCTGAGATTACTGTAGCCGAACCCCTGACAATATCTCCTCCGGCAAATATCCCTTCTTTGGTAGTAGTTTTGGTGTTATCATCTATAATGAAATAACCCCACTGGTTAATCTCAACTCCGGTGGCACTGCGAGCTACAATAGGATTAGCAGAAGTGCCAATGGCATCTATGACCATATCTACTTCGATTAGGAAATTAGAACCGGGGATAGGTATAGGTCTTCTTCGACCCGAATCATCCGGTTCACCTAATTCCATCTTCAGACATTCCATTCCCCTAACATTACCTTTACCATCACCCAATACTTTAACAGGGAGGGTAAGAAAATTAAAGATAATCCCCTCTTCCTCAGCATGATGGACTTCTTCAGCTCGAGCAGGGACTTCTTTTCGGGACCTGCGATAGACAATATAGGACTTTTCTGCTCCTAACCTTAAGGCAGTACGGGCTGAATCCATGGCTACGTTTCCTGCTCCGATAGTAGCTGCTTTTTTACCTATCTTAATCGGGGTATCGTACTTGGGAAAGAGATAGGCCTTCATCAGATTAGCTCGAGTGAGGAATTCATTTGCTGAATAAACATCATTTAAGTTTTCCCCGGGGATATTCATAAACCGAGGGGCACCTGCTCCGTTGGCTAAGAAGATGGCATCAAATTCCTGGGTTAGTTCATCTACGCTCTTGGTAGTCCCCACTACAAAATCGGTTATTACTTTCACCCCTAATTTTTCAATTTCTTTTACTTCGTATTCCACTATCGATTTAGGGAGTCGAAATTCAGGAATACCGTAGACCAAGACTCCCCCGGGCTGGTGTAGGGCTTCAAAGATAGTAACTTCATAACCTAATTTAGCTAAATCAGCAGCACAAGTAAGTCCGGCGGGGCCAGAACCTACTACTGCTACTTTCTGTTCTTTTTTACTAATCTTTGGTAGGTTTCCGTGAATATTATTTTCTCGAGCCCAATCAGCCACAAATCGTTCTAATCGACCGATGGCTATCGGTTTTTTCTGTTTTTCTAAAATACAAACCTGCTGACATTGTTCTTCTTGAGGGCATACTCTTCCAGTCATAGCCGGAAGGTCATCAGTTTTTAATATTTCCAGATAAGCACTGGAAAAATCTTCCTCAACAATCTTCTCGATAAATTTAGGTATATTAATCTCCGCCGGACAACCGGGAACACATTTAGGATTTTTACACTGCAGACATCTTTGAGCCTCATAAATGGCTTGTTCTTGGGTGTAGCCCAAAGGTACTTCTTTAAAATTATAAATTCTCTCTTTAGGTTCTTGTTCGGGCATAGGAATCTGCTCTCTTTTTACCCTTTCTTTGGGTGGTATCATTTCGGCCATTAATTTGTCCCCCTTCCGCAGCTACATGGGTGAGTATGCTCGTGGTAGAGATCCCAAGATTTTTTCTCTGAATCTTTATAACGGGAAAGACGATTCATAAACTCTGTCCAATCTACCAGTTGGCCATTAAATTCCGGTCCATCAGTACAGACAAATTTGGTTTCTCCCCCGATGGTAACTCTACAGGAACCACACATTCCGGTACCATCTACCATAATACTGTTAAGACTAACTATGGTTTCTACCTGATAAGGTTTGGTGGTTTCACAAGTCACCTTCATCATAATAGCCGGACCGATAGTCCATACCTTCTTAATAAATTTATCCTTATCTAAGAGCTCTTTTAGGACTTGAGTGACAAAACCCTTTCGTCCATAACTACCATCATCAGTGGTAACAATCAGTTCTGAGGAGGCTTTTCTTATCTCCTCTTCCATAATAATTAGTTCCTTGTTACGGGCACCAATAATTGAAATAACTTCGTTCCCAGCTTCTTTTAAGGCACGGGTAATTGGATAGATGCAGGCGATCCCGGTACCTCCGCCTACGGTTATTACTTTACCGTAATTTTCAATCTCGGTCTTTTTGCCTAAAGGTCCGATAAAGGAGAATAGTTTATCTCCTTCTTTCAGGGTGAAAAGCTCTTCACTGGTTTTGCCTACTATCTGAAAGACGATGTGAATCAATCCTTTCTCTCGGTCAAAATCGGCAACAGTTAAAGGGATTCGTTCTCCCTTTTCCTTGATCATTAGAATGATAAATTGACCAGGCTGGACTGAGGAAGCCACTTCAGGGGCTTCGATCCACATTGAATAAATAGCATCATCTAGTTTTTCTTTTTTTATTATTTTATACATTCTATATTTATTAATCCTTTTTTAGAGTTTTTCTATTATTTCCATTGTATCCTTTGCAATCATCCATTCTTCATTTGTTGGAATGACCATTACTTTTACTTTTGAACCATCTTTACTAATAATCGTTTCTTTGCTACTACTATTATTTTTTTCAGGATCGATTTTTATTCCTAAAAATTCTAATCCTTCACAAGCTCCCTTTCTTACTTTCCATGCATTTTCTCCAATACCGGCAGTAAAGACAACCACATCTACTCCACCCATGGCAGCCGCATAAGCTCCGATATATTTTTTTATCCCGTAATCTAAGATAGATAATGCTCTGATCGCTCTTTCATCACCTTGTTTTGCTTTTTTCCCTAAATCTCTGTTATCACTCGAAATCCCTTCAGATAGACCAAATAATCCACTTTCTTCATAGATAATTTTATTGATTTCCTCTATAGAAAGTTTTTCTTTATCCATTAAAAAAGGAATCACTGCAGGGTCAACATCTCCGCTACGAGTCCCCATAACTATACCGGCAACTGTCCCAAATCCCAAGCTCGTATCAATTGAAATTCCATTTTTTACAGCAGTAATACTTGAACCATTCCCCAGGTGGCAAGTAATTATTTTAAGTTCTTCTATGGGTTTATTTAAAATATCAGCTGCTTTTTGAGCTACATACTTATGAGAAGTTCCGTGGAATCCATATCTTCTTACTTTATATTTCTTATAAAATTTATAAGGTATACCGTAGAGATAGGCGCATTCCGGAATAGTCTGATGAAAAGCAGTATCAAATACTCCCACTTGGGGTACTCCGGGTATTAGCTCTTTACAGACTTCTATTCCTAAAATATTAGGCGGGTTATGTAAAGGAGCAAGTTCGATACATTCTTTTAAGGCATCCATAACTTCATCGGTAAGTAAAACTGAGCCGGAAAATTTTTCCCCAGCATGAACTACTCTATGGCCTACTGCTACTATTTCAGAGATATCCTTAATTACACCATAATCTGGATGAAGTAAGGCATCCATCATTAACTTAATCCCTACTCTATGGTTAGGGATATCCTGATGGGTTATAACCGGGTCTCTGTCAGAAGGATAATGATTAATAATTGAATCAGAAATTCCAATCCTCTCCATTAAGCCTTTAGCCAGTACAGACTCATCAGTCATGTCGAATAACTGATATTTTATAGATGAACTGCCGCTATTTACCACTAAAACTTTCATTTTATTCTTAATCTCCTTTTTCGCAAATTTTTATTTTTCTGATTACTTGCTTTCCTGTTTCTTTGCTTTTAAATCTTTAGCAATATCAAATCCTAAGAGTAATGCCTTTCTATTTACTTCCTTTGCTTTAACTGGAACCTTAGAACCTACTGCCTTTTGAATAGCTTCTTGGGAAACCACTCCAGTTAAGCCTACAATTATTCCTAAAGAAATAATATTGGTAACTAATTTTGTTCCGAATTTTTTTTGAGCCGTTTCAGCAATAGGAAACAAATATATTTTATTTGAGATAGTAGGAACCTCTGTTACTAATGTAGAATCAGTTACCAAGATACCGTCTTTGTTTAGATTTTTAACATATTTATCACAAGCAGTCTGAGTTAGAGCTAAAAGGATATCCGATTTTATCACTTTAGGATAATCTATAGTATCATTGCTTATAACCACTTCTGATCTACTGGCTCCTCCTCGGGCTTCTGGCCCGTAAGATTGGGTTTGAACTGCTTCCTTTTCGTCATATATTCCGGCTGCTTCGGCTAAAACAATTCCAGCTAAAATTAGTCCCTGGCCTCCGGATCCGCTTAAGCATATTTCAACTCTTTCTTTCATTATTTATTGCCTCCCATCTCCTGAGCTTTTTTAATAATCTCTTTATATCGTGCAGTATAGTCTGGTCTATCTTTGTTTAAAAACTCGCCTACAGCATATTTTTCCTTTTTTTCATCAGGGGAAAGTCCTTCCCATACTTTTTTGGAAACTGCTATATCTTTTATCCACTTTAACATGTCTACCGGCGATTTCATCTTATTCATTTTGCCATATGAGACAGGGCAATCAGATATTATCTCTACTACTGAAAACCCTTTTTTGTCTAAAGCTTTTTTTATTAAAGAGGCCGATTGTCGAGGATTATAAACTGTTCCTCGGGCTACATAACTTGCACCTGCCGCAGTAGCCAGTTCAACCAAATCAAAGGATTGATCAATATTTCCATAAGGCGCAGTAGAACCAAATTTACCGGTTGGAGTAAGAGGTGAATATTGTCCTCCGGTCATTCCATAAATCATATTATTAATAATTATAGCGGTTAAATCGATATTACGTCGTGCGGCGTGGATGAAATGGTTTCCTCCAATAGCTGAACAATCTCCATCTCCCATAACTACTATTACTTTTAAATCAGGATTTGCCATTTTTATACCGGTAGCAAAAGGCAAAGCTCTTCCGTGGATAGTATTCATAGTACAAAAATCTACATAACCAGTAATCCTACTGGAACATCCTATCCCGGAAACCGCTACAATTTTATCTTTATCCCATTTTAAATCATCTATTGCTCGTATTATAGCTCCTAATACAATACCATTTCCACATCCGGGGCACCATATATGAGGGAACATCTCTTCTCTGATATAACTATCAATTACAGTCTTCATTATTTTTTTCCTCCTGAACCTTCCCTAATATCTCTATAGGATTAATTAATTCACCATCTACCCGACCATAAGGTACAACCCGACATTTTCCTTGGGCAGCTCTCTCTACCTCTAAAACTATCTGGCCTAAATTCATTTCCGGAACTATAATTAAATCTACCTGTTGAGCCAACCTGTTTACTTCTTCAAAACAGAAAGGCCAAATAGTCAATAATTTTAATAAACCCACTTTTAACCCCTCTTTTCGGGCTAATTTCACTGTTCTCTCAGCAGCTCTTACCACTGAACCATAGGCAATTAAAGCAGTATCAGCATCCTCTAATAAGTATTCTTCATAAATTAATATATCTTTAATATTCTTCTGAATCTTGTTATGTAAACGCCTTATAAAAGCATCTATTTCTTGAGAGTTAGAAGTAGGTAAACCTTTATAATTATGAATTAAACCGGTTATATGATAACGGTATCCTTCTCCAAAGTTGGCCATAGGAGGAATTCCGTCTTCATCAGGTTTAAAGGGTAAATATTCTTCAGGGGGAATAGTAGGTTTTTTTCGGTTTACTATTTCCACATCTTCCGGAGCAGGTATCTCTACCTTTTCCCGCATATGAGCGATTACTTCGTCAAGGAGTAAAATGACTGGTATTCTATACTTTTCACTAAAATTAAATGCTTTAATAGTTAAGGTAAGTATCTCATTAACGGTGGAAGGAGCGAGGGCAATAATGGGGTGATCTCCATGAGTTCCCCATCTTGCTTGCATCATATCACCCTGAGATGGTTTAGTAGGTAATCCGGTACTCGGCCCGCCTCTTTGAGCATTAACCACCACGCAGGGTATTTCATTTGTAATGGCGAAACCTAAATTTTCCTGTTTTAAGCACATTCCGGGACCCGAAGTAGCAGTCAGAGATTTTAGTCCTACTACAGATGCACCAATTACTGCTGCCATACTGGCAATTTCATCCTCCATCTGAACAAATTTTCCGCCAAGACGAGGCAATCTGCGAGCCATTCCCTCAGCTATCTCGGAAGAAGGAGTAATAGGGTAACCGGCAAAAAATCTAACTCCGGCTAATATTGCTCCCTCAACACAAGCTTCATTTCCTTGTAACAATTTTATGTTTCCTTTCAATTTATTCATCTTTTCCTTCCACTCCTTCAACTGTAATAGCAAAATCTGGACATCTCAGTTCACAAAGGCCGCATTTTATACAAGCATCAATGTTTTTAGGAATAGGTTTCCCTTGATCATCAGGAACTAATACATCCTTGGGGCAAAATTCAATACAAATACCACATGATTTACACCATTCTCTGCGGACTGATATCTTTACTAAATTATTTTGATAAACTTCCAATATTTTTTTTTGCTTCATATGTTTTCTAATACGCCTCCTTCTCTTTTAATATCTAAAATGGCTAATTTTAACATACTCATAGAACCCTTATCGGGAACGTAAACAAATTCAATGAGGGGAATTTGGGGAGAAATTAATTTTTCTGCTTCTTTCTTTCGTCCAGGAGAAGTTATTACAATATCTGTATTTATCAGGAATTTCTTTAATTTATTTGTATCATGAGAGATAGTAAATTTAAAATTTAGGAATTTTATTCCTGCCTGTCTTATGGATTGGAAAACTCTTTGGGCAAACTTATCTGTGATACATACCAGACCAATACTTTTATCTTTGTTTGATAAATGAGCAATGTTTACCATGGTTTCCATTAGAGGATCTAAGGCGATGGCCAAGACCCTCTGCTTTTGATCGGCAAGAAATTTTTTAACTTCATCATAATGAAAAAAGGTAGTAACTACTAAATCTATAGATCTGATTCTTTCTCTAAAAATATCTGGTTCTTTATAGATCTCGTCTATCAATATGGGAATTATGGAAATACCAGTTCCTAATTCTATCCCCTTGGAAAAATAATACAATTGTTCCTGATTACATTCAATAAAAGCTATGTTGATGTTTTTTAATAATTTTTCCTTTTCCTTAATTCTACTACATACTATCTTCTCTAATTCATTTAATTCAAAATTTAATTCTAAGGCTTCATTAATAACTAAATCAATTATCTCTGTAATTCTTGTTTGGGAATTATTTTCCTTTAATTTGTGGTTGATGAGGGCCTGCGGGTTAATAAATGTTCCTCTTCCTGGGTTGGAAGATAGTACATTTTCCAAGACTAATTCTTTGTAGGCCATACTTACTGTATTTCTGCTAACTTGCAAGTTTTCTGATAAATCTCTTTCAGTGGGTAGTTGTTCGCCCTCTTTCAAATCGCCGCTTTCTAACAACTTTTTAATTTGGTGTTTTATTTGAAGATATAAAGGAATTCCACTTTTCTTATCAATCTCAATTTTCATAAAAGACTTCCTCTTTAAAACGATAAATCTTTATTCTAATATTGGACTAATGGACTGATTGATTAATCTTTTTAAAGAATAACACATATTTTAAAAAAATCAATAGATTTTAAAAAATAATACTAATTATTTAGGTATCCAGTAGTTAGAAGCCAAAAGACAGAATTAATTCATATTTCCTTTGGAGTGATATGTAAGTAAAAAAGCGCAGAGCGGGTAGCTTTTGGGGATATAGCGTATAGCGGATAGCGTGCAGTAATTCGTATCGCTTGCTTATTGTGTAAAGGTAAATTAAAGATAATAAAATATGATATAAGTAATATTCCAATATTATCTA
>JAUVOA010000053.1 GCA_030599445.1 Atribacterota bacterium
AACATTTCAATGGGGTATGGATACACTGCAATCATCGTTGCCTGGCTGGCGCGACGCAATCCCTTGGCCGTGATAGTAACCTCGCTTCTATTTGGTGTTATCATGACCGGAGGGGACGTAATTAAAGTATCGCTTGGGCTACCGTTCCAATTAATCAATGTATTTAACGGATTAATATTATTCTTCCTTATTGGAAGTGAGATTCTTCTTCGTTACAAAATATCCTTTTTATTGAGGAGGTAGTTATGGGTTGGGAAACATGGATAATTACAACATTCAGTCGCTCTCTTGCCTACGGGACTCCGCTTCTTTTAGGAACGCTTGGTGAGATCTACGCAGAGCGTTCCGGTGTGCTAAACCTTGGTGTTGAGGGGATGATGATCATGGGAGCCTATTCTGCCTTCACCACTGCCTATATTACCGGAAATCCGTGGCTGGGGATCCTGGTGGCGGCGGTTGTCGGTGGTGCTTTCTCCCTGATCCACGCTTTTGCCAGTGTGACACTAAAGGCGAATCAGATTGTCTCCGGGCTCTCCCTCACCATGCTCGGCCTCGGTCTATCAGGTATGTTCGGACGGGGTTGGGAGGGTAAGCCGCTTCCTGCAACGATCCCCAAAATTACTATCTCCGGTCTCTCTAAAATTCCCTTCTTGGGACCGATCCTTTTCGAGGGGCAGAACTTGATTGTCTA
Source organism: Atribacterota bacterium (assembly GCA_030599445.1). Taxonomy (GTDB): domain Bacteria; phylum Atribacterota; class Phoenicimicrobiia; order Phoenicimicrobiales; family Phoenicimicrobiaceae; genus Sediminicultor. The sequence continues at coordinate 692 of JAUVOA010000053.1, forward strand.
TCTGTCGATCCTCCTCGTCCCCTTGTTGTGGTATATTCTCTATCGTACGCGAATCGGGATCACGGTTCGCTCCGTAGGAGAGAGTCCTGCCACTGCCGACTCCTTGGGGATAAATGTCGATCGGGTCCGTTACATGTGTGTTCTTCTCGGCGGGGTTCTCGCCGGCGTAGCCGGGGGATACCTCTCGGTTGTCTATCGACCGGCATGGACCGAGGGAATGACTGCGGGAATTGGGTGGATCGTTATTGCGTTGACTATCTTTGCCTTCTGGAATCCGGTCTATGGTATGCTGGGAGCCTACTTGTTCGCAGCTCTCTATCACCTGTCGTACCGCCTGCAGCCGTGGGTGTCGCCGGAATTTCTTAAAGCGATGCCCTATGCATTTGCAATTCTGGTCTTGATCTTTGTGTCCCGCGGGACATTGCAGAAGCGGATGGGGGCGCCGGCCGCGCTAAGCTTACCTTACACCAGGGGCGAGGATTAGGTTCAGCAGAACTTTTTTTGAGCTGTTTGCTTTTTTCCTGGATATTTGGTAAATTTATAATGATGGAAAGACAAGAGAAGAACGAAATACAGGAAAAGTTGAACCGGTCTTTATAAATATGAAATGGAATAAACTGTGGTTAATAATGAGTATGCGTGGAGAGAGAAAAGTGAAAGGAGAATTTTTTCTGATACCCCTTGCTCATAACATTGGAAGATAATCGGGAAAATACAATTATAACAGAGTAAGAGGAAGTATGTTATCATCCGATGATGGTTGTAACCGGCGAAAAAATGGAGGAGGTGAGGTGTTTAATCACAAATTTATCAAGTATTCTGGATAGTTTATACTGCACTATCCTGAATATATGGTAAAGTAAGCAGTGAAAGTTGTGAAAATGAAAAGGCTGTTTAGACAGCCTATAATATAATAAAGGAGGTTTTAAAATGTTTACTCAACGAAACAAAGTTATATTAGTAACTGCGTTAGTAATAGCAGTTATCTTTAGTCTTGCTTCAGTGATGATGGCTAAGGAGTATGTTGCCGGCACACCGCTCAAGGTGGGATTCATCTACGTCGGGCCGATCGGTGACCTGGGTTGGACTTATGCGCACGATGAGGCGCGGAGAATCTGTGAGGATACCTTCCCCTGGCTGGAGACAGTTTATGTAGAGAGTGTCGCCGAGGGAAACGAGGGGCTCTACATTGACAAGCTGATTGTGGAAGAAGGCTGTGACGTCATCTTCACCACCAGTTTCGGCTTCATGGATGGGACGCTGATTTCAGCGCAGAAGTACCCGGACAAGATCTTTGCCCATTGCTCCGGGTTCAAACGTAATCCTAATATGATGACCTATATGGCCGATTTCTACCAGATCTACTACCTGAATGGGTTGATTGCCGGAGCTCTCACCAAAACAAACAAGACTGCCTACGTGGGCGCCTTTCCAATTCCCGAACTAAAGCGCCACATGGGTGCGTTCACCGTGGGTGTACGGGAGGCTAAACCCAAGGCCGAGGTGCATATACGCTGGATTTATGAGTGGTTCAGCCCCACAGCGGCCAAGGAGGCTACCGAGGCATTGATCGCCGACGGATGCGACGTGTTTGCGTTCACCGAGGACTCGCCGACGGTCGTACAGGTCGCTGCGGAAAGCGGCTTCCCGTCCTTCGGGCATTACTCCCCGATGTATCAGTTCGGCCCCGAACATGTTGTCTCCGGACAGATCGCACACTGGGAGGAAATCTACCTTGACTTCCTGGCCAAGATCTACGCTGGTGTATACACTGCCCATAACCTTGCTGATGTTGACTACTGGTGGCTGCTGAAGGAAAAGGCAGTGGAGATAGGAGCCAAGCCTGGGATGCTGATAAATCCCGTCCATGAGGACGAACTAAAAGAGATCCACCTCGATGACCCCGTCCTGGGGATGATCAGCATTTACGATCTGGTTATGAAACGGCTGGAGCAGATGGCCGATCCGTCGATGGTCTTCGATCCGTTCAACGGGCCGATCTACGACCGCGATGGGAACCTGAAAGTTCCGGCGGGCTTACGCTTATCAATGTTTGAGCTAACCACTATGGACTGGGCGGTGGATGGCATCGTCGGTCCCTGGGAATAAGAGAAGAAGAAAAGCTAAACTTGGGCGGTAACCTTCACTAAAAGAGGGTAGCCGCCCTTTTTGATTAAAATAGGATGTGTTGTCCTTATTTATTAAGAAACCTAGATCAAATGATAGAATACGAAAAAGTTATTGAAAAGTTAAAATATTTATCTAATCCTAAAGCCATTATTGGTATGGTCAGATATGGAATTACCCCTGAAAATACTTATGGGGTATCAATTCCAAATCTAAGAAAGATAGCTAAAAAAATAGGGATAAACCGTAAACTCGCCCAACAACTCTGGACCACAAACATTCGCGAAACTAAAATACTGGCCAGTATGATTGAAGACCCGGAGATGGTTACCGAAGAACAAATAGAAGATTGGGTGAAGGGATTTAACTATTGGGAAATCTGTGACCAGTGTTGTATGAACCTTTTTGAGAAAACAGAATTTGCCTACAAGAAAGCAGTTGAATGGAGTTCCGGAGGAAAGGAATTTGTAAAGAGGACGGGATTTGTGTTGATGGCTCGCCTGGCAGTTAGTGATAAGAAAGCAGACGATGATAAATTTGAAAGATTCTTTCCTATCATAAAAAGAGAAGCTACTGACTATAGAAATTATGTCAAGAAAGCACTTAATTGGGCTTTAAGGCAAATTGGAAAACGTAACTTTAATTTGAATGGCAAAGCAATTAAGATAGCAAAAGAGATTCAAAAAATGGATTCAAAGAGCGCTAAATGGATTGCTTCAGATGCAATTAGAGAATTAACCAGCGAAGCAGTTCAAAAGAAGTTGTTAAATTTATAAAAAAGTTATTTCCTCATTTTACTTTTAATAGCTATTAATTTCCCTTTTTCTTTTAAAAATATTTCTCTTGCTTTATTTAAAATAGTATCTTCATTAATACATATAAATTTATGATTATTGACAATTAGCTGGCCATCTATAATTACATCTCTTACTACTTCATTTCCCGAGCAGGAGTAGATAAAATTATTAATAAATACATCTTCGGAAAGCATTTTTGAAGTAGGATATTCCAATACAATCATATCTGCCTTGTGCCCTTCTTTTATCCTGCCAATTTCATCTTCCAAATTTAAGGCACAAACAGCGTTTACAGTTAGCATATCATATACCGAAGGGGCGTTAAAAGTTTTTTCATCCATAGAGGAAACTTTCTGTAACATCGAACCGAGCCGCGCTTCTGATAAGATATCATAATTGCTGCTGCTTGCTCCTCCGTCACATCCTATAGTTATGTTTACTCCCGCTTTTTGCATCTTATACATAGGCGAGATTCCGTCTGTAACCTTACAATTGGTATAAGGACAATGAATAACCGAAGTTCCTGTCTGGGCGAGAAGTTTTATCTCTTCATCATCTATCCAGATGACATGGGCAAGTTGAGTAGCTGATCCCAGTGCCCCCAAATCATTTAAAGTAGAAAGTTCTCCTTTATTAAATCTTTTTCGGACTTGATTGGTAGATTCCCGACCTTCAGCGGCGTGAGTATGAATTCCCACCCCGAATTCCTTAGCCAATTTTATTAATTTTTTTATTAAGGTATCCGTGCAGGCGGGAAGCCCGGCAAAAGAGAATTTAACTTTTAAACGACCATTATATTTTCCTTGCCAGCGATTAAAAAAATGTTTGCTGTCATTCAAACAATCCTGAGTAGATTTGACCGGAGTATTTTCCCCTTCGGGATAATCATTTTCCATCTTTCCTACCACTGCCCTGATTCCGGAATCCACCAGTCCTTGTATTATTGGTTCTTCCGCGCTCTCTCCCAATAATTCTCCCACTGCTGTTGTCCCTGATTTAATTGCTTCCATTGCCCCTAATAATGTGGAGTAGTATAAAGCTTCTTCTGAAAAGAGGTGAGGGAACTGCCAGATTATTTCCAGCCATTTAGTAATATGTAAATCATCCATAAGACCTCGACCAAAGGTCTGATAAAGGTGAGTATGGCAATCTATTAGACCCGGGATGATAATCCTTCCGGAGATATCCAAAATTTTGTGTTTATCTCCATCAGAAAAATTATGGTCTATTTTTACTATTTCATTTTCTTCAATAAGAATGGATTTTATGCTCGATAATTTTCTATTCTCGTATATGCGGGCATTCTTTATTATTAAACCCATAAACTATTTTTATTCCTTTTCAATATTTTTAAAAGCTTCCAGGCAAATACCAGTCATCTGGTGAAATATGGGATTTATTTTTTCTTCATCAGTAATAACTTCCTGAGTCAGGTGATTGGCCACTGCGGTAAGGATGGTTCCTACTTTAACTTTTCGGAGGTAACCGATAGTAAAAAGGGCAGAGGATTCATTTTCTACACTTAAAACATTAGAATCAATCCATACTTGTTCTCTTTTCAGAAAATCAGGGTCGGCAAATACAGAGCCCTTATAAAAAGCGTCATGGCTCATAATTATTCCTATATGTGATTTCTGATTTTTTTCTTGGGTTGCTCTTATGAGGGCATCTATAATGTCTATATCCGCAACAGCCGGAAATTCAATCGGTATATATTCGACCGATGTGCCCTCTAATCTAACTGCAGAGGTTGGTATTATGATATCTTCCAGATTTATATTCTTTTGTAGAGCCCCAGTGGTACCAAGGCGGACTAAATATTTTGCCCCTGACATAATAAGCTCCTCCAGGGCAATGGCGGCAGAAGGGCAGCCCATACCGGTAGAAGTAACACTTACAGTCAGTCCTTTATATTTTCCTGTATAGGTTACATATTCACGACTTTGGGCAATCAATTGAGGATTTTCGAAATGTTCAGCTATCAGATGACAACGGCCGGGATCACCCGGCATTATTACAAGTTCTCCTATTTGACCTGGTTCTATCTGAAGATGATGCATCTTTTTCATATCTTTTCCTCCTGAAGGTCGACCAAAGCTCCGGCAGCAATTGCTATTGCTTTATCAATGCTTTTTCGCAGTTCGTCTTTTGTGCCTTTTTTGCCGGTGATTAAATTTCCCGCAACCACGAGTATTGCACCCACTTGTACTTTTCTCAGAGAGCCTATTACGAAAAGGGTAGAAGATTCGTTCTCAATAGCTAAGACTCCCGCTTCAGCCCAGACGGAAATTCTTTTCTTATAATCTCCGAAAGCAAAGGGGGATTCCATATAAAAGGCATCATGGGTTCTGATTATTCCTAAATTATAACCTGTGTCTTCTTTTTTAGTCCGGTTTCGCAGGGCAATAATAGTGCGATAATCTGCCACTGCCGGGTATTCTATGGGGACATATTCTTTAGAGGCTCCGTCCCCTCGGATAGCTCCGGTTGCAATAATTATATCTCCGGGGTTTATTTGAGGAGAAAGAGAACCGCAGGTTCCTACTCTGATAAAATATTTACAACCTATATTGGTCAGCTCTTCTATGGCTACGGCAGCTGACATACATCCAATTCCGGTGGAGCAGACTGCCACGGGCTTATCTTCATAGCTGCCATTATAAATATGAAATTCTCTATTTTCTATAATTTTTTCTGAATCCCGGAAAAACTTTGTCCCGATATAATCTGCTCTTTCGATATCTCCGGGAAGCAATACCGCTTTATTCACGTCGTCTTTCTTGCATCGTATATGATATTGTACTTGCTCCAATTTCCTCACTCCTCTTAATGATTAATGATTCAGGGAGGCGGTTCTTTGCGCCATTATATTTATATTTGAATATTTATTCCTGTAATATATTTTATGATAATCAATTTAGGCATCTGAGTCAATGTTATGTAAATTTTTATCTAATATTTATTAATTCTATATTCAAAAAGCCCACAAAACAATAGATGTTAGGAAATTTTAAAAAAAAATTAAAAAAATATTCATTACTACCTTGCATTATAAGATACTGTGTGATACAATGCTACCGTACATTAAAAGGTACAGTGTAATATTAGATAATAATATTAAAAATTATTTGAAAAAGGATGGTGATAAATTGAATATTCAATTTAAAAAAGGAGTATTAGAGTTATGTGTTTTAAGTATGTTAGAAAGAGAGGTCTGTTATGGGTATGAATTAGTTAATGAAATTTCTAAGAGTATATCAATTTCCGAAGGAACAATATATCCGTTATTAAGGCGACTAAAATCTGAGGAGTTAGTAACTACATATCTGCAAGAATCTCAGGAAGGTCCGCCAAGAAAATATTATAAATTAACTGAATTAGGCCGAAAGAAAGAAGAGGAACTAAAGAAAGAATGGTTTACTTTTGTAAAGAATGTTAATAATTTTTTGAAAGGAAGTGTAAAGAATGAATAAAAAAGAATTTTTAGGAAGATTATCTGAATTAATTAAAGATATACCCGAAGAAGAAAAGAAAGATATATTGTTTGATTATGAAGAACATTTTAGAATTGGATTGGAGAAAGGAAGAAAAGAAGAGGAGATCGCTGCATCACTTGGGGATCCGAAGGTTATAGCCAAACAAAGTAGGGCAAGTTGTATATTAAAAGAGGCAGAAAAAACAACCTCTGTTAATAATATAATGAGAGCAATCTTTGCGGCTGTTGGGTTAGGTTTTTTTAATTTGGTAATTGTTTTGGGTCCTGCAATCGGATTGATAGGTATACTTGTAGCATTATTTGCTGCATCATTTGCTATTACTGTTTCGGGAGCAGCTGTATTATTCGGAACTTTAATGGGACCTGTCTTTGCCTGGGAAATATATATTCCATTTGCAGCGGTAGTAAGCATTCCGTTGGGTATTGGTCTTACTGCCCTGGGTCTTTTATCTATAATCGGAGCATTCTACTTGACTAAGTTTTTTTATAAATTAAGCATCGGTTATTTAAAAATGAATTTACAGATTATAACCAATAGGAGGAATAGAGAATGAGAAACAATATGAATATCCAAAAGATGGTAATATGGCTGATTGTTATAGCCGTAGTATCGCTAACTATAGCAACAATAGCTTTTTTCAGCACAGAAAACTATATGGTGAGCTTTAGGGATAGGAATAATTTTGAAGGAAATTCAATAGACGAAGTTAAGACTTTTAACATTGATCAATTGAAAGAAATTTATATTCATTCAGTGAGTTCAGATGTTAGTGTATTTTCAACAGATGAAGAAGATATTAAAATTCATTTTTATGGTAGATCAGCCCTTAAGTCTGAAAAGGCATTGCCGAAGTTAATAACTAATCTGGAAGGAAGCAAATTAAAAATCGAAATAGAATATCCCAAAGTATTATTTTCTTGGGCTGCTTCTGATATATTATTAGATATTTATATACCTCGAGATTATAGGGATAATGTTATTATAGATGCAGTATCGGCAGAGGTAGATATTAGCAATTTAGATATAAATAATTTTCAATGCAAAACTGTTTCTGGAGATTTAAAGATAAAGTCTCTTGGTTCAGATAATTTAACACTAAAAACTACTTCTGGAGATGTGAATTTAATGGATTTTACGGGAAACTTAAAGGCTGATTCAGTTTCAGGAGACATAGATGTTAGATATAGGGTTTTCGATAATAATATTGATGTTAAAACAATTTCCGGAAAAGTTACAATTGATTTACCTCAAAATGCAGAATTTTATCTAAAAACTAATACTGTTTCAGGAGAGGTTGTTACCAAATTCCCCATTACCATAATTAGTTTCAATAAAATGAATCAACTTGAAGGCACTGTGGGAACAGGAGATAATAGTATTATAATTGATACTGTTTCAGGAGATATTTATATAAATAAATAAATTTTAAAAGAAATATTTATAGAAAGGAATTTAGTTATGAAAAATAAACTTTATAGATCAAAAAAGGATTGTGTAATCGGCGGAGTGTGTGGGGGCATCGCGGAATATTTTGATATTGACCCTACTTTAGTAAGATTACTGGCTGTACTTATATTTTTCTTCGGAGGAAGCGGCATAATTGCTTATATTATTGGTTGGATCATAATTCCCCAGGATCCCAACGGAAACACAGAAGATAATTCTGAGAACAAAGGGGAGATTAAGGGAAAAAT
>JAUVOA010000070.1 GCA_030599445.1 Atribacterota bacterium
AAACGTTCAAACAAAAGATAAACTAAAAATTTTTTCTATTTATATTTTCATTTTTCTTGACATTCGACTGACCAGTCAGTTATAATAAAATTCAATTAATAATTTCGAGAGGGGTAAAAATTAAATGATGAGAAAACTCGCTAACTTTATCACTAAATATGCCTGGTCAATCCTTATAATCACCGTTATCATCACTGTTTTGGCAGGCTCACAGTTGAACAAGTTAACCATCGAAGATGATATTACCAAATATATGCCTGAGGATGACCCGGATATAGAGTTTTATCGTGAAATCGTAGATAAATTCGGTGGTTCGCAAGCAGAAACAGCAGTGATCTCTCTGGAATATGATGAACTTTTTCAGGTAGAAAATCTAAGGAGCGTAAAAAACATTATTGATGAATTAAATGATGTTTCCTATATAAAATCTGTCACTTCTTTTTTAAATATGCCTGAAATTATAAGCACTGAATATGGATTGGAAGTCAAAGATTTAGTTGAAATCTTTCCGGAAAATAATGAAGAAGCCGGGAAGCTTAAAGACACTCTTTTAAAAAACAACATGGTAAAAGGCAAGTTTATATCCGCAGACGGGAATGTCACGCTATTAGTCCTGGAATTAAAAAAAGGTTATTCAGGAAGCGAGCTGAAAAATAATTTAATAAAAATAATTGAACCTTTAAAAGGAGAAGCTACAAAAATATATTACTCCGGTATGCCATTAATGAGTGCAGAAATATCAGAAAGTTCCCGGGGTACCATGAGCTTAAGTATTGTCGCCATCATTATCATGCTCTTTGTTCTTTTCTTCTGCTTTCGAAGTATTCGGGGAGTCATATTGCCCCTAATCGTCGCTTTTATGTCTTCGGTTTGGGTTTTGGGTTTAATCGCTTCCACTGGTAGAAATGTCACCATGGTAGCCGCTATTCTACCGGTTATTATGATATCTCTGGCAACTGCTTATGGGATACATTTTGTAAGCCGTTATTATGAAGAAAGATATCGCTTTGAACCGCTTAAAGCAGTCAAAAGGGCTTTCCGTCATACTTTTTTACCCATATTAATGAGTGCTTTGACAACTATGGCCGGTTTTTTGTCTCTTTCTGCTGCCATCGTGAGACCCATTACCGAATTTGGTATTTTTTCTACCATGGGAATATTTTTTGCTTTTATACTGGCAACTTTTTTTCTGGGTGCTTTTTATAAACTTTTCCCTCCTCCTAAAATACATAAAAAATTTTCTTCTAATTCTAACGATTTAGTCAGTAAATTATTGAATCTTGTTTTTTATTTGGTTTCAGAAAAAAGAAAAATGGTTATCGTGATTGTATTAGTCGTAGTTTTAGGAGGAATCGGCTTTGCTACTCAGGTCATACCTGATTCTTCTATGGAATCAAGATTGGGAGAAAAGAACCAAGTTGTAAAAACTTTAAATTATTTCAAAGAGAAATTTGGCGGAGTAGATACGCTTTATGTTTACACTGAAGCTGATAATGTCAAAAATCCTTATGTTCTAAGACAGATAAAAAAAATTGAGGATTACTCGAAACGACTCCCTTCACTAAAAGAACCGTCCTCAATCAGCAATTTTTTAATTGATCTTAATGATGCAATGGAAAATAAAAAGATCATTCCTGCCAGTTTGGAAAAGATTGATAATCTCTGGTTTTTTGCCCAGGACAATGAATACCTTACTTCTATGGTTGGAGATGATGATAAAGACACGTTGATATCCATCAAGGCAAAAGAAATGACTTCAAATGCCCTTGATTTATCAATTGCAAAAATAAGGACATTTATAGAAACCATTCCCAAAAATGTAAAGCAAGTAGATCTTCAATCATTGGAAAAAGAAGAACGTAAAAATTATTACCCATATATTGCAGATGAAATTATTTCTTCCCTTCAGGCAAAAGGTATAGAGATAAAAAATATTGACGACTTCAAGAAGGAATTAGTTCGATTGGCTGCTCAACCAAATAATGAATTTGAAAGAAAAGACCAGACATTTATTTCTGAAATTTTGTCTCTATCTTCTTTAGAAATTGAAGATTTAGGATTAACCAAGGAAAAGATTTCTCCTTTACTTACACCTTATATCCAAAATGAGCAAACAGTAGATTTCTTTATAAATGAACTTATTAGTCAAATAGACTTATCAGAAGATGATGCTTTCTATTTGCAGGAAATATTGGAAGATTCTCGTGATATGGCCAAGGAAAGAGAAAAAGTAAAAGTGGCACAAATAATGGCAGAAAATTATTTAGGTGATCAGTTAAGCGATGAAGAAAATAATATCTTCTGGTATTTAACTGATACAATTGTTTTTATACCTGATGACAATGAAACTACGGAACTCTCTTTTCGGCTCAGCGGAACCCCGGTCATAACCGATCGAATAAACAGCAGTGTATTCAGAGGACAGATAAGGAGTATTGTTCTTGCATTCTTACTGGTATTCGTCATGTTGGTCATTCAATTTAAATCTATTAAAGTGGGATTATATTCCATCATTCCTCTTATTTTAACTATTGTTACCGCGGGTGGTGCTATGGGTGTCTTCAATATACCCTTAAACATATCTACCATGATGGTAGCAAGTATCGCTATAGGAGCAGGGATAGATTATACCATTCACTTTATATCCCGCTATAAAAATGAATTAAAAAGCAAAGAAAAAGTAGATGCGCTAAAAACAACCCTAACCGGAACTGGAAGGGCGATCGTTTTTAATTCCATTTCTATTGCAGCCGGAATTTTTGTACTCAGCTTTTCCAATATTAAGATGATGGCAGCTTTTGGTCAATTGATTGGAAGTGTAATGCTGGTAAGTGTTATATATACCCTATTACTTCTTCCAATATTATTAGATAAAGTTGATTTTAAATTAAAAAAGGAGTCAAAATAATGAAAATAAGAAAATATTTTTTTGCCATGATAACTGTTTGCTTGTTTTTTTTAAGTTTTATGACCTACGCAGGAACAGAAACAACACTAACAGTAGACGAAATTATGGATAAAATGGATGAAACCTCTCCGGAATTTTCTACTCAAAAGACAATTTCCGAAATGATTTTAATTGACCAGAAAGGGAAAGAAGAAGTCAGAGAGATGGTGATGTTCTCTCAAAAAGTTGAAGATGATCAAACCAATACGCTTGTGAGGTTTCTTTCTCCTAAATCTGTAAAAGGGGTTACGCTTCTAAATATCAATGATGGGGAAAAAATATATTTATATATGCCTGCCTTTGGTAAACCAAAGAGAATCGCCGGGTCTACGAAGCGTGATGAATTTATGGGAACAGGTCTCTCCTATGAAGATATGAATATGAATTATGAAGATAAGGATTATGAGAAAAAATTGCTGGAAGAGACAGAGAGCGTATACATAGTGGAAGTTTTACCGAGCGGAGAAGATTTGTCTTATGAAAAAATTATTATTCATGTGGATAAAGCAAATTTTTATGCTAAAAAAGTAGAATTTTACGAAACGAGTAATGAATTGACTAAAACTTTAACTATCAATAAAATAAAAATTGATGATAAAGGCAAGGTTACACCTATGGAGATAGAATTTACTGACATAGAAGAAGAAGATAAAACTAAAATAGTAATAAAAGAAATAGAATATGATGTCGAATTATCATCCAGTTTCTTTAGTATCAGGACGTTGAAGAAGCCGACACTTTAAAGACAGTATATAGTATATCGTATATAGTATATAGAAAAAATACAGTAATAAGTGATGAGTAACTAGTAATGAGCAAATAAGAAAAATTCAGAATACAGAACAAAATCGTAACACGTATCGCGTGAATAGTACAATTAGTTAGTTGGTTAGCTGGTTAAGAAAAAAGAATAAAGAAGCCAGAAGATGAGAGATATTATCTAGGATCAGATTTAGTGGTTCGATTCATCGAACCCGCTAGGGAAATCATCAAGATAACTCGGGGCGGATTCATCCGCCCCCTGTGACACAAAATTGTAAATTTTGGAAGACAGGCGCTTTGTCTGTCATACTATATACTATATACTATATACTGAAAAGAATGGAGGAAAAAAATGTGATCATGAAAAGAAATGTTTTTTTGATAATCTTAATCATTTTAGTATATTCGTCATCTGTTTATGCTTTAGATTTTTCGGGAAATTTAACTTACTCCGGACAGTATGATTTAAGCGAACCAAATTTAAGTAATACTTTAAATTTAGACCTCAATTTTATTCATAATTTTAGCGGTGAGATTTTTGCAGAAGGAGATTTGATCATTAGATATTCTGATAAATATTCTACAAATCCTTTTATGATCATACCTAAAGAAATTTATATTGGCACTTATGACCTTATTCCCCAACTCGATATAAGAGCAGGTCTGTTAATTGTAAGCTGGGGGTCAGCAGATATGTTTAGTCCTTTGGATAATTTTAATCCTCTACCGCCCGAAATGTCTTTTTCGTCTTTGGTCCAAAAAAATGGAGTATTAGCCGCTGATGCAACTTATTATTTTAATGATATTACTTACTTACAAACTATAATCCTTCCTTCTTTTGTCCCTTCTTATATGCCAGAAAAATATGAAGAGCAGATATATCTTTCTATATTTGCCCCCCAATTTCAAGCTCAGGGAATAGAAATAACCTCTATTAATATAACTCGCACCCTTCCGGAAAATCCGGTTTGGGGATTAAAATTGGGAAGAAGTTTCACTTCTTTTGATGCCGCAATAAGTTATTATAATGGTTATTACTTAAACACTTACCCTGAAACCGTAGAACCCGTTCCCGGTGTTTCCGGTATGACTTTAAATCTGGGCTTGGGGTATCCTAAAAAAGATGTTTTTGGCTTTGAATTCCAGGGAGATTTCCCAGGCATTGAAGGTGCTACTTTAAGAGGCGATTTAGCTTATATAGTTCCTCAACTTTGGCAAGTACAAGGTGAATATATATTAAAAGACCCCTATATAAAAGCAGTAATCGGTGCAGATTATACTACCTCTTTTGACCTTTACCTAAATGTGGGTTTTATCTGGGGTTTTATCTTTGAAGAAGGAGACCAATGTTCCCCTTATATCTCTTTAAATGCCAGAAAGGAATTAGAAGACAGTAAGCTTACTCCTAACTATTTAGGCATAATCAGTCTTCATGATGGAAGCATGGTAAATTCTATTGGTGCCAGTTATGATTTCACTGATGATTTTTCAATTACTTTTTCCTATGTTTCTGTTTTGGGCGAACAAACTTCAAAGCTGGGACAGATGGGAAGTGCAGAGGGTCTATACCTGATGGGAGAGTGGTCTTTCTAATGGAAAATATTGATAAAAAAGAAAAGATTTTAGAGGCAGCCCGGGAGGTCTTTTTTAAAAAGAGCTTTTATGAGGCTACTATGGACGATATTGCTCAGCTTTCTGGCATAAAAAAACCTACTATCTATTATTATTTCCCTTCTAAAATAGATTTGGCTTCACAACTTCTGGAAGTAAATGTAAAAAAGATTTTTGGAAAAATCAACGAAATAATTTCCACAACAAGTAATATAAAACAACGGATAAAAATGATAGTAAACTTCTATATAAATCTTTTGGAAGAAAATTCTAAAACTTTTATTATTATGCAAAGAATCGGCTATGATTTTATGCAAAAGGAAGACAGTAAGAAAAAGATGAATGAACTCTTCGAACAATTAAGAAAAAAACAGAAGAAAGCGGGAGACCTGTTCGGAGAAGTTATTTTATCTTCCGGTAAAAGAGTAAGCGGAGATCTGTTTTTATATTCTATGATTGCTGCCTTGGGAAGAATTATCTTTGAAAATGTATCCCAGGGAAGAAAGCCAAGAAAAGTTGATCTCCTGGCCATTGGAGATATTTTTATCGCCTCAGTAAAGTAATACAGGGGACGGTTCTCTGTGTTAACTTAGTTTAAAATTTAAAATCATTATTAACACAAAGAACCGTCCCCTGTATTAGGCTATGACCACTAAAAAGAAGCCGATGAACATTATTAAAGAAGCAATTACTCTTCTCTTTCCGTGCTCCTCTTTCAATAAAAAGATTCCAAACATAACTCCAAACACAATACTTAACTGCCTTAAGGAAACTATATAGCTAACCTTATCGATAGCAAAAGCAAATAAAATCAATAAATAAGAAAAAATAATCAAACATCCGGATATTAAAATCGGCTTATTATTCACCTTCCATTCGATTTTCATTTCACGAAAATAATTTTTTCTAATAATTATGGGTAAATATAAAAAGCTCGTTAATGCAATGGACAAATAAATAAAGCAAAAAGGGTAAACATATGAAACACCAAGTTTATCATTAACCGAATAAAAAGCTGAAAATATTGCAGTTAACAAAGCATACATTACGGCTTTCTTTACATTTTCAGATAGTTTTAAGTTAAAAGAGCTGAAATTTAACAAGTAAATTCCGATTAGTATCACTGCTATTCCCAAAATACCTATCAATGATAATTTTTCATTAAGAAATACATAGGCTAAAAAGGGAACAAAAAGAGGTGAAGATCTAGCTATAGGGTAAGTTATTGACAAATCACCGTAACTATATGATTTTCCTAAAAAATAAAAATAAAACACATGAAATACTGAGCTTAAAGTTATCAATTGCCATCCTGCAGATTGAATCTGGACTTTATTGGTAAAGATGTAATACAAAAAAGGCGGTAAATATAAAATTGTTCCGGTAGATATCATTAACCAATTAAATACAATTTTATTTCTGCTTTTTTTAGACATTAAATTCCAAAGGGAATGAATAAAAGCAGATATTATAACGAGTATTACGGCTTTTGGTTCCATTATTTATAACCCTATGTAATATTGGCGTTTCTTGCCTCTAATCTTACTTGAAACAGTATACCACAAGTAATGTGCTTATAAAATAGTCATAATACGTATCGCGTTAAGAAAAAAGTACAGGGGATAAACTTTTTAATTACACCTTGAGCTATGATTTTGAGAGAATAGACACCGATGTTTGTTAGTGTAAACTTTAGTGGGGTAGTCAGGGGAAGAAAAGAATATTTATTGTTTTTGTTTTCCTATCTTCTTTTTTCCTATGGTACTTTTTTTATTTTTACTCGATACTCGATACTATATACTCGATACTTTCTTTTATTAGTTTTGTAATTTTAATAAGGATAGCTTATACTAAATAATATGAAAAAATCAGATTACCCTTTTCATGTTTTAATAAAACCTATTGGTCCTGTTTGTAATATTGCCTGTGAATATTGTTTTTATCTTGAAAAAGAAAAACTTTTTTCATCTAAAAAAAAGACGGACTTCCGGATGTCAGAAAACACCCTTGAAATCTTCGTAAAGGAGTATATAAACGGTCAACCATACGGCATGACA
>JAUVOA010000136.1 GCA_030599445.1 Atribacterota bacterium
ATCTTTCCAATATATTTTCTCGGGAAGATTTTCGGGGGAAATCAGTTAGCGCTCCTGCTTGTATAGGACAGATTGCTGGATTCGGATACCAGAGTTATATTCTCGCTATTTATGCTCTTCAAGATTTATTAAAGAAAAAATCAGAAGAGGATAAATAAAATAATTCCAATTCTGTCATTCCTGTTTTTCCCTCTCCACTAGGAGGGAGAGAGCCTGCCTTGTGTAGCAGAGGGAATTATTGCACGGGGTAAAGGTGAGGGGGATTTGTTGAAAATCGGACAATTGCTAAATCTTCATTACTTATTACTTATTACTTATTACGCAATTAACCAGCAGGTTAATTGCTAAAAAGGAGAAAAGCAAAATGAAAGAGGAAAGCGACTTTAGCTTTAACAAGATAAGCATTATTGGTGTAGGTCTAATCGGTGGCTCACTCGGATTAGCTTTAAAAGAAAAGAAACCGAATTTCAAAATTGTAGGAATAGATAAACAAAAAATAATCGAAAAAGCAGTTGCTCGAGGGGCCATTGATGAAGGAACGGGTAATCTCGAAGAAGGGATAAAAGAAGCTGATATAGTAATTATGGCTACTCCTGTAAAGACGATTTTAAATATATTGACTCAAATTAACCCTTTTATCAAAAAAGGATGTATAGTAACTGATACTGGCAGTACTAAGAAGCAGGTTGTTGAGAGAGCTAATAAAGTATTATTAAAAGATGCATTTTTTATCGGTGGCCATCCTATGGCGGGTTCAGAAGAATATGGCATAGAGTCGGCAGATTCCCATCTTTTTCAAGATAAAATCTATATTCTAACTCCTACTAAAAAAAGTAATTTAATATCAATAGAAAAAATATCTTCATTAATCAAGATGATAGGCTCAAAAAGATTAATATTAGACCCTCTCGAGCACGACAGAATTGTTGGTGCAGTGAGTCATCTACCTCAGATTATGGCAGTTTCCCTGATGAACATGATAGGGGAGTTAGCCCTAAAAGAAAATAATAACAATTATTTTATGGCCATTGGAGAGGGATTAAAAGATATGACACGAATTGCCTCCAGTCCTTATAAGATATGGGAAGATATCTGTGATACTAATCAAGAAAATATTTTGGAAATGATTCAGGAATTTAGAAATTGTCTTGTGGTAATAGAAGATAAACTCAAAAATAATCCCAACAGTTTAAAAGAAGAATTTCAAAAAGCAAGCAAATTAAGAGAAAGTATATAAATAATTAATTTTTTTTGTAGGTGGTGGATTCACCCGCCTTGAAAAGCAGAAATTTCTGTCATCGCGAACTTTTTTCATTCTTTCTTCTTTTTCCCTAACTAGTTAATTAGATAACCAATTAACCAACTAACTAATTTTAAACGAGATACGAGATACGAATTTGTTCTGAATACTGGATTCTGGCTCCTGACTCCCATCTTCTTATTGAGAATTCCCTTCATTTATGCTATAATTTAACTGCAAGATGAGGAAAAAATATGAACTTTACCAATAAAGATGAAGTAAAAAATGTAGCTGTAAACAGAAAAGCACGACATGATTATCATATATTAGATACTTATGAAGTAGGGTTGGTTCTAAAAGGGACAGAGGTAAAATCTTTAAGAAAAGGCAAAATTAGCCTACGGGAAAGCTTCGCTCAATTTGAAAATAATGAACTTTATATAATGAATATGCATATTTCACCTTACGCTTTTGGTAACATATTTAATGTTGACCCTAAAAGGAAACGTAAATTACTTATGCATAAACGGGAAATTACCCGTTTAAAAAGTCAAGTTGAAGAAAAAGGTTTAACCCTGGTGCCTTTGCGAATTTATTTTAAAAAAGGTCACGCTAAGATTGAATTGGCTCTGGTTAAAGGAAAAAGGTTATACGATAAACGACAAGCAATAGCTGAAAGAGATGCCCAAAGAGAAGTAGAAAGAGAATTAAAAAATAAAGAATGGGGGCGATAGGTTTCGACAGGGATAAGAGAGGTAAGAACAGCGGGTCGAGGTTCCATGTCCTCGTAAAACCGTGGAAAAACATTAATTGCTAACGATAAACAATTAGCATTTGCAGCCTAATTAGGCTGCACGTCTGTAAAGGACTTTTGTCTATGAGGCCTTTATGGGTGTAACATAAAGTAGACTATCTTCTACCTTACTGCCCTGGGAGGTGGAAGAGAAAATTAAGGGCTGGCTCAGTTTACATCCTGTCTATGGGAGGTAAAAAGAGCAAGAACCAAATCATAGACTACACTCGTAGCGGTTTTTACTGAAATATCTTTGGACGCGAGTTCGAATCTCGCCGCCTCCACCATTCATAGATAAATATTAGCACTTTGGCATTTTGCTGAAGGGCTTTTTTATTTTCTGTAAATTATTACAAAAAAAGAAGGGTTTTTAAATAGATTTGTAGTTATTTTTTGTCGTCTTCTGTATAAAAGCACATCATTTTGGTGCTTTTTACTAAAGGCGAGAATAGACAATAATAAAAACTAAATTTTAGATTAAATTTTACTCCAAAGGCAAAAAACGATAGAATAATATTATGGAAGAAAAAAATAAGGAAAATATTTTAGAAAAAATTATATCTAAAATTAAATTCCCTCTTAATATGAAAAGAATTGGGATAGATCTTGGTTCTGATAATTTAAAAGCGGTTGTGATAGATGGAAAAGATATCACCACTTATCTAAAAAAGATCAATGGAAAACCAATTTATGCCTTAAAAGAAATATTAGATAAAATTATCACAAAACACAGTAATGAGGTTTATCTTGGTGTAACCGGGGTAAATTCAATTTCTTTATCAGATGTTCTAAATGAAAAACAAGTGATAAGTGAATCAATTACAATTAAAGGGGGCATTGCCTTTCTTGATTTAGACATTAAGGAAAATGAAGAATTTGCAGTAATTGATATTGGAGCTTCCAATCAGAGATATTATGAATTTGGAAAAGATAAAAATAGTGGAAAATTAATTTTAGAACATAATTGTTTACAGGATAAATGTGGTGCTGGTTCAGGTTTATTGCTTGAGCATATGGCTAAGAGATTTGAATATGGTTCAATAGAGGAGCTGTCTAATGTTGCAAATCAAACTGAAAAAACCATTAAGCTCTCTGCTAAATGTGGTGTTTTTCGTGAATCTGATGTTGTGCACCAGCAACAAAAGGGAACACCAAAAAAGGTATTGGCTGCTTCACTTTATAGAGCCTCTGCAGATAGTTATAAAACCATTCTCTCAAATGGAATGATACCTGAAGGAAGGATTATTCTTATTGGTGGTCTCTCGCTTAGTAAAGCCTTTGTTAAACATCTAATAGATGTTTGCAAAATCTCTTCTGAAAGTGTTATTATTCCAAAACAAGGATTACATATAGGAGCAATTGGTGCAGCAATCTATGGTCAACAGGTTTATTTGAATAATATTATAAAAAAATTAGAGCAAAAATTGACCAAACCCTTTAACTATGAATCACAGGGTCCTCTAATCCTCAAAAAATCAATAATTATGAAACCAAAAGAAGATTGGCCTTATGGTGCAGATGTTCCTTTAGCTGGCTTAGGAATTGACATAGGCTCTGTTAGTACAAAAGCTGCATTAATAGCAAAAATTAATGGTAAGTTTAGATTGCTTGCTTATCACTACAGGAGAACAGAGATAGACCCTGTTGGGGCTGCAATAGATGTTATAAACAAAGTATATAATCAGGTTATAGAAAGGAGCTATAAAATTGAGAAAGTTGTTGCAGGAACAACTGGGAGCGGAAGGCAACTTACTGGTTTTATAGTTGGGGCTTCTAAAGAACATATTGTTGATGAAATCACTGCACAGGCTGCAGGCATAACAACAGTCTATCCTCAAAAAGAGTTTAGTATTATCGAGTTTGGTGGTCAGGATTCAAAATTTATTAATATCAACCACGGTGTGGTTGTTGATTTTGCAATGAATAATGCCTGTGCTGCAGGGACCGGAGCATTGCTTGAAAAATATGCCATGCGCAGAGGCATTAAAATAGAGGATTTTGGAGATATTGCATTAAGAGCAAAGAATCCCCCTGATATAGATAGCACTTGTGCGGTTTTATCAGAGCAATCAATAATAAAATATGAGCAAAACAATGTATCTTTAGAGGATTTATGTGCTGCCCTTACATTAGCAACTGCAAGAAACTATTTAGCAAAAGTAGTTAGAGGCAAAGAGATAAAAGAAAAAGTTGTTTTCCAGGGTGCAACTGCATTTAATCTTGGACAGGTTGCTGCTCTTGAAACTGTTTTTGAAAAGGGAATAGTTGTACCTCCCTGGCCACATATAACCGGAGCAATAGGTGCAGCAAAATATGCATATGATACAAAACGCTTAGGTGATTTTAGGGGATTTAAAAAAATATCAAATCTAAAATACAATATAGGGCCTTATGAATGTATCAATAATGGGTGTGGAAATGACTGCAATATAACAAGGGCTAAAATCGGAGATGAAGAATTTTATATAGGTGATAGATGCCAGAGATATAGTGCCAAAAAAGCTGAGAAAAAAATAAAGCCTCCTAATTTATTTGAAGAGAGACAGAAAATAATGGAGGATGTATGCAAATGAAAATTGGAATTCCAAGGGGTTTGTTATTTAATGATTTCTCACCCTTGTTTATTCCTTTTTTTAATTATTTAGGCATAAAAACCATTGTTTCAGATGAAACGAATAGGAAGATAATTAATCGTGGTTTAGAGATAGTGCCAGCAGAATATTGTTTCCCGGTTAAGGTAGCCTATGGTCATGTTGATAATCTTCTAAAAAAAGGTGTTGATTTCATTTTTATTCCCCATATTGCAAATACAGGAGAACCAACTCGTGGCTATAAGTATTGTGTCACCTGTCTATGGACACAGTCTACA
>JAUVOA010000248.1 GCA_030599445.1 Atribacterota bacterium
CTATCCCTCCGGTATCTTCTTTGGTGAATAGTCCTTCTTCATAACACTGCATGGCAAAGGCGATAACCATACCGGTAGAGATGGTATCCATGGTGTATTTATTACAAAGTTCATTGGCTTTGGCTATATACTTTAGGTCAGAGATACCACAGATAGAACCTAAGGAAGTTATAGTCTCATACTCTGGACCTCCATAAGCGGGATCAACTTTAAGATTTGGTTCATCTACTTCTACTACTCGCTTGCAGCGGATGGGACAGGCATAACAGCCTTTAGTACTTTTTAATATAGTTTTGTTTAAGGTTTCGGCAGTCAGATTTTCTCCTTCTTTGAAATAGCCGGTAGTCCAGTTATAGGAGGGAAGGCATCCTCCTTCATAAAAGCCACGAACAACCGCAAGAGTTCCTAATTCTCGAAGATTTCGGCTTAGGGGGTTGTCCATAATTCTTTTGGTAATCTCTTTAGTTACCTGATTTACTTTCTCTTTATCGTAGAGGTCTATGGGTTTAGTCCCTCTTACGGCAATAGCTTTTAGTTTCTTGGAACCCATCACTGCTCCTAAACCATTCCTACCGTTAAAGTGTTTTAGCTCATTTACAATATTGGCAAAGCGCACCAGATTCTCTCCGGCTGGACCGATTTGGGCAATCCTTATTTTATCATCAGCTAACTCTTTTTTGATTGTCCTCTGGGTAGTTCCGGTGTCTTTGCCCCAAAGATGGGTAGCATCTTTTATCTCTACCTTACCATCTTTAATGTAGAGATATACGGGGGTGGGAGAACTGCCTTTAACAATAATGGCATCAAAGCCGGCTTTCTTTAGTTCCGGCCCCCACCAGCCTCCGGCTTCCGCTTCTCCCTGGGCTCCAGTTAAAGGGGATTTGGCACAAACAGTATAGCGGGGAATAGCCGGAGCAGGGGTACCGGTAATTACACTAGGGGCAAAGATGAGCAGATTGTCGGGAGATAAGGAGTCAGTATGAGATTTCATCTGGTTTAACATATAATATAAGGCTAAAGCTCGACCTCCCCAGTAAGTGCGGTAAAAGTTCTCGGGAGGGTGTTCTATCCAGTGTTTTTTTGAACTTAGATTTACGTGTAAGATATTTCCGGTATAACCGTATGGCATAGTTAGTTTTCTCCTCTTTCGGATATTTTAAAGTTTATTTCATCGAGCCTGTTTCTAAAAATTTCTTATGCCAGGACAAAGCTTCTTTAATTAAATGGGGTATATGACCTCCTTTTCCTAAAGCTCGCTGGTAGTAATTTTTCAACTTAGATTTATATTCGGGATGGGTACAATTATTGATTATTGTTTCAGCCCTTTCCCGAGGAGATAATCCTCTTAAATCTGCTAATCCCTGTTCAGTTACTATTACCTGTACATCATGTTCGGTATGATCGACATGAGAGACCATGGGAACCACACAAGAAATATCTCCATTCTTGGCAATAGAAGGGGTGACAAATATAGAGAGGTAAGCGTTCCTGGTAAAATCTCCCGAACCTCCTATACCATTCATCATTTTCGAACCCATAATATTGGTGGAGTTTACATTACCATAAATATCCACTTCTATGGCTGTATTCATAGCAATGGAACCTAACCTTCTAATAATCTCCGGATTATTGCTAATTTCCTGAGGGCGTAAAATTATCTTCCTTTTATATTCTTCTAAATTATTTATAAATCTTTGTTGCCCTTCTTTAGAAAAAGTCAAAGAAGTTCCAGATGCTATTCTTATTTTACCACGATCGATCAAATCAAGAACTGAATCCTGGATAACTTCAGAATAAAAATCGAGACTTTCAAAGGGTGAATCTAATAATCCAGCTAGAACAGCATTAGCCACACTCCCTACTCCTGATTGCAGGGGGAGAAGGTTTTGAGGTAATCCATTATGCTCAACTTTGTTTTTTAAAAAATCGACTAAATAACTAGCAATTTTTTCACTATTTTTATCTATAGGAGCCAGCGGAGATGCTTGGTCATTACTATCGGTTATTACAATAGCCCGAATCTTTTTGGGATCGGTAGGGATATAGGGTGTTCCAATTCTATCTCCGGGCTTGATAAGAGGAATGGGGTAACGATTTGGCGGATCTTTGGGTTGATAGATATCGTGAATTCCTTCAAGTTCTAAGGGCTGACTATTGTTAATTTCTATTATTATCGATTTCGCGCTATCGACAAAGGTAGGAGAGACACCAACAGAAGTACTTGGAATAATATTCCCCTCTTCGTCTATCGCGATTGCTTCAATTATTGCTAAATCAATTTCACCAAAAAAACCGTAGCGAACCTGCTGAGCAAAATGACTAAGATGAATATCGGCATAAGCAATTCCCCCACTATTGATATTGTTTCTAAGTAATTTATTCGTCTGATAGGGATACCTTCGAGCAATTATGCCTGCTTCTGTTAGAGCTCCATCTAGTTCTTCTCCAACTGAGGCACCGGTCAACAAACTAATTTGAAGCTTTTCTTTATTCTTTTTAACCCTTTTAGCCAAAGCCAAGGGAATAGCTTTTGGATAACCTGCTGGAGTAAAACCACTAGTGGCTACTACCATACCGTCTTTTATTAAGTTTGATGCCTCTTCTGTACTCATTATCTTTTCTTTTAACTTGCTATTTCTTATCCTCTTATCTATTAATTTCATTAATATTTCTCCTTAAAAAAATAATGAAATCTGAATCAATTATAATCGGTTTACTTTTTTCCTTAAGTATCTCATAAATTATTTATAAAATTCATGATTTCGCGTGTGATAAATTCCCTTTTTTATTTTTCTTTCAAAACCAATTGTTTCTAAAATTTGCTTTATTGATCTATTTGAAACAATCTCTCCCCTTTATTAATTCAAACGTAGTGCATTCCCTTAATTAGATTAATTTATTTTGTACCAATTCCTTATTTTTATTTATTTTCAAAACAAATTAAAAATCTAATTTCGTATTTTCTTTTAAGTTATTTTCAATTCTAAATTTTTCCATTTACTCGTAGAATTTATTGCTCCCATAATCACCTGCAAATCTTTATATCCTTCATAAAATGAACTTCTTACTTTTTTCCCAAAACGTATGCCCTTAAAAAAATCTTCAAACTCTTCTTTATACCCCATACTTTCTTCTACTTCCTCAAGTTCTATTTCTTTTTCATTTTTCAAGGTAAGCTTATCGTTTTCAATTAAAATACTTCCTTCTGAGCCAGAAATTAAAATGCAATCTTGTTCATAACCTTTTGAACTATAAAACGCATTAAGTACCCCATAAATATTTTTATCTGTGCAGAATTGAAAAC
>JAUVOA010000014.1 GCA_030599445.1 Atribacterota bacterium
ATTTATGCAAAAGGAGAGGATAAAAATTAAGACCATTATCTTTGATTTAGATGATACCCTGGTTAAGACTTCCAAGTTATATAATCGTGCTCGTGATGAATTTTCATCGCTTATGCAAGGATTAGGTTTTAACAGCGAAGAGTCTTTAATTAAGCTTGATGAAGTTGATATTAGATATATAAAAGAGTATGGTTTTGTGAAAGAAAGATATCCTCTCAGTTTGGGAAAAACTTATGAGTATTTTTGTAAAATAAATGGCGGAAAAATTAATCCGGTTTTAAAAAAGAAGATTGAAGACATAGGTTGGCAGGTTTTTAGACAGGTTCCCGAATTGATTGAAGACGTGTATTTTGTATTGGATACTTTGAGTAAAAAGTATTTTTTGATTTTAGCTACCCTTGGAGACCCCCAAGTACAGGAAGAAAAAGTACGATTAAGCGGTTTAAAAAAATATTTTTCAGAAATTTACGTCTTAAAACATAAAAATGTCGAGGAATATCAAAATATTTTAAAAGAACATAATTTAAATAAGAAGGAGACTTGGATTGTAGGCAATAGTGTTCGTTCAGATCTGAATCCTGGTTTAAAATTAGGTATAAATTGTATCCTAATTCCTTACTTAAGCTGGAAATTTGAGGAAGAAGAACCTCTATCAGAAAATTATTTACAATTAGATTCCTTAGAAGAGGTATTAAATTATCTTTAGGTGAAAAAAATAACAAATTGATAAGAAAATTAAAATATCCGAGATATTTAAATATAAAAGAAGAAGAATTTGATAGACGGATTGAGAAGGCTTATAAATTACTCTCACCATGTGAAGTATGCCCTCGTAAATGCGGGGTGAAACGCTTAGAAGGAGAGCGAGGATTTTGCCGTTCAGGTGAAGAGGTAATAGTCTCCAGTTATAATGCTCACTTCGGGGAAGAACCACCCCTGTCAGGTAACTTCGGTTCTGGCACCATATTTTTTACCAACTGTAATTTAAAATGTGTTTATTGTCAGAATTATCCCATAAGCCAGTTAGGAAATGGCAATAAAGTTAGTTTATCAGAATTAGCTAAAATTATGCTTGCTTTACAGAAAAGAAAATGTCATAATGTTAATTTGGTTACACCAACTCATTTTGTACCCCAGATATTGAAGAGTCTTAAATCGGCTATCAAAATGGGTTTACATATTCCCATAGTTTATAACACCAGTGGTTATGATTCTGTAAATACTTTGAAATTACTTGATGGAGTCGTGGATATATATCTACCTGATGCCCGATATGCCGAAAATGAAACTGCCAGAAAATATTCATCTGCCCCAAATTATTTTGAAATAATGAAGAAAGCGTTGAAGGAGATGCATCGACAGGTGGGGGATCTGGTGACGGATAAAATCGGAGTGGCTCACTCAGGATTAATTGTTCGACATTTAGTTTTACCTGAGGGTTTAAGCGGCACTAAAAAGATTATGCGCTTTATTACCCGGGAGATTTCTCCTCATACCTATATAAGCTTGATGGCACAATATTTTCCGGCTTACCAGGCCGGGCAATTTCCTCTCCTATCCAGAAGGGTAAATAGAGAAGAATATAGAGAAGCATTACAGGCTTTTAAGGAGGAGGGATTGGAAAGTGGCTGGTTTCAGAAAGATATATAAAAAATACTACAGAATAAATAAAAATAATTTTTAAAGGATATATAGTAAACAATTATGAAAAGCATTCAAGCAGAAATTTATTTATTAATAATAGTAATTATCTGGGGTTCTACCTTTGCTTTAATTAAAGGGGTTATCGACTTGATCCCTCCTTATACTTATTTGGCTTACCGGTTTTTATTAGCTGCCCTGATTCTGGTAGTTATATTTTGGAAAAGGCTTAAAAAGCTTAATATAATGGTTTTAGAGAAAGGTTCTCTAATTGGGATTTTCCTCTTTTTAGGTTATACCCTTCAGACTGTGGGGATAAAGTACACTACAGCTACCAAAGCAGGATTTATTACCGGTTTGTCTGTGGTTTTAGTTCCTATTATTTCCCATTTTTTCATCAAAGATAAAGTCAGTCGAAATTCAGTTATAGGAGTAGTTTTAGCATTCATCGGATTATGGTTTCTAAATTATAGCGGCAGCTTTAGTTTTAATTTAGGTGATTTTTTAGTTTTGTTATGTGCTTTTTCCTTTGCCATGCACATTATATCGGTGGGATTATTTGGTAAAAAGTTAGATTATGTTCTTTTGGCGATTACTCAAATAACTGTAGTTTTCGTATTATCTTTATTAATGGCTTTAATTTTTGAAAGACCAGCTATCCATCTTTCCTATTCATCTTATATATGGTGGTCGATTGTGATAACCGGAATATTTGCTACCGCTTTGGCTTTCTATATGCAGAATAGATTTCAAAGGCATTCCACAGCCACCAAAACGGCGATTATATTTTCCGGGGAGCCGATATCTGCAGCGGTGTTTGCCTACTTTCTCTTGGGAGAGAAGGTAGGCCTTATCGCCTGGGCAGGAGGATTGTTAATAATTTTTGGTATGATTGTATCTCAAAGCAAATTTAAATCAATGTCTAATTAATTATATTATTAAAAAATCATTTAACGATTTGAATTTTTTTTGAGGTCCTGATAGTTAAATATAATTTCTTATTTTTCTTCTTCTATCATTATTTTTACTTCTTCCAACTTTTTAGGGATTATTTTAGGAAGATCTCCATTCTTTTCATAGACTTTTTCCCAGAAAGGCTTACTAAGTTTTTCATACTCTTTAGAGTATTTATCCAGGTGTTCCCTACAGTCGGTTAATATGGTTTCGGCATTTTCATGAGTGGGATAAGGTTGACATTCTTTGCAAATTTCCCTTAAGACTTCAGGATGATCAATGATCATACAGGGCATCATCAAGTTTTTACTATAAGGTTGTCGAGCTCTTATTGCCTTAAATAATGGAGAATTTATTGCCTCCAGTAAAGAAGAGTTTCTTATATTGTGAGTAGCAAAATGGGTAAATACACAGGGTTCGATATCACCTTTTGCATTTATATGAAAATAGTTGCCGCCCCCAGCAATACACCCTCCTACGTGCATACCATCATTCCAGAAATCTCCGATGAAAACAGGATACTTATTTCTGAGGTAATTGACTCTTCTCCAGCCGTAGAGTCTTTGTTCCGGGGTTTGCATTAAATCTACATTGGGTTTGCTACCAATGGGGATATAGGTAAAGTACCAGCCGAAAGTACATCCTTTATCAGTCAGTAATTTCATAAGTTCATCACTATATATAATTTCGGTATTGTATTTAGTTGGGGTAGCAGAAAAACCAAAAATTACTCCTGCTTCCCGGAGATTATCCATGGTTTGCATTATCTTTTTCCATACTCCCTTACCTCGACGGTGGTCAGTTTCTTCTTCAAGTCCTTCAATGCTTATAGCGGGTGCAATATTTCCTAATTCCTGTAATTTAAGAGTCATATCTTTATCGATGAGTGTTCCATTAGTATAGGACATAAAAGCTGCATCATTATGTTTTTTATAAATATCCAGCATATCTTCTCTTACGAAGGGTTCACCGCCAGATATGGTAAAGAAATTAGTGCCTAATTCTTTTGCCTCAGTGATAACTTTATCTACTAATTCAATAGGAAGGTCATTTTTTTTAGAATAGTCTCCGGCATAACACCCTGTGCATCCAAGATTGCATCTCGTAGTAGGACTAATAACTATAGTTGCAGGTGTTGTGATGTTTAGTTTCTTTTCAACTTTAGCTCTTCTTTTAGGACCGAGTAGTAGGTAGTTGACTATGAAATTTAAAACCATTCTATCTCGATAATTGGGATGGATTTCTTTTAATGTTTTTTGAGCCAAGATATATACCGGGGCTTTATCTTGAAATGATTTTCTTACTTTCTGTATTTCCGTTTTATACTGAGGAGCTATTTTTTCTGCGGCATAAGTTAGTCGGATAAGATTTTCATCAGAAGTATTGACCAAGGCCTTCATAATCAGATTTACAGTCTGTTTGGTAGTATAATTTTTAAATTTTTCTAAATAATCCATGAAGTTTTCCTCCTATAAAAAATTCTAAAATTATTTTAAAAAATTTACTCTTTGTTTTTTATATTTATTTCATCCAAAGTTTCTTTTAAGAAACCTAATAATGATTTTTGCTCGTCTTTGTCCATCTGAGAGACATATTGATTATAAGTTTGTATGTAATTTGTATATTCGCCTAAATCATTATTTCCATATGTCGTGGGGACTTTGCTAACATATTTTGCCAGTACCCCTAAACACATTCCTGCAAAGACAATTAGAGCTAATTCAGCGTAGGTGTTTGTTGTGGCGTGAGGAATGACCTGACTTATTAATTTTATTTCAGCCACTCCCTCAGTAATTTTTTTAATGAGAAGGATTAAAATCAGTAAAAGACAAGCACAGAAAATAAGCGGAGATTTGCTTTGTAAGGCTTCTTTAAATAAATCTCTTATGTTGAGTTTTCCTTTAAGTTCCTCAAATTTTTGGGTAATCTCTTTTTTTATCTTTTTTAGCTCAACAATATTTGTCGAGATTTTTTGTTTGGTTGGAGAGGATATGTCATATCCTTTTTTAGTAGGATAGAAGGTTATGGTAGAACGGCCTAATTTGCTCCATTCATAATTGCCTGATTCCGGGATTAAGTACTCTACTTCCAGGAAATCTTCTTTGTGGAGCAATTGCAACATATCATAAGCGGTCCATTTGCTTACTCCCATTTTTTTAGCTACTTCTGAATAATGAATGGGGGAGTCTTTCTGCCGGTATAAATCTATTAAGGTTTGTAAAAACTCTTTTTGCCTCGTGGTAATTTTCATAATAAAAACCTCCCAAAAGACCCAAAAAGTAATTTAAAAAAAATTAAATCTTTACAAATTCATTATACTACTTAATTGAAACTTTGCAAATTTTTAGAAAAGGTTGACGAAGGGAGATTGATTTTCTATGGTTAATTTATGATATTTATTTTAATAATGTTTTTATTAAAATAAAAGGTGCCATAATTAAAAATTTGTATTATAATAAATAATGTAAAATATTATAAAACAAATAAAATCAAAATTTCCTCTCTTATCAATTTAGACAAGGTTTAGAAAAATAGGGGAGCAAAGTATCTTTTTCATGAAGTTTATAAAAATATAGGAAAAGAAAATAAAAAAGGAGAAAAGCTAAGATGAAAAAAGATAAAGAAACTTTAGAAAGTTCCGAAGCACAGGATGAATTAAAGGAACTGGATAACCTGGAAGATACATTAGAAGATGAAGATTTGAAAAAATTAGATTAAAAATTCAAGAGGAGGACAGAATGGTATTAGAAGCAATTAAAAAAAGACAGAGTGTTCGAAGTTATCAGGGTAAAGAAATTCCAGAAGATGTACTACGACAGGTATTAGAAGCAGGTAGGTTAGCCCCGTCAGCTAATAATAATCAACCATGGAAATTTATAATCGTAAAAGATAATAATCTAAAGAAAAAATTAATTTCGGCATGCAAGAATCAGGGGTTTGTAGGAGAAGCTTCAGTTGTTATTGTAGGTTGTGCCATAAACCCCAGCTATAAAATGGGAAGTGGTGATTATAGTTATTCTATTGACTTGGCAATCGCTCTTGACCATATGAGCTTACAAGCCGCTGCCTTGGGCTTGGGTACTTGCTGGATTGGTGCTTTCTATCAGGATAAGGTAAAAGATATCTTGGGAATTCCGGAAGATATAAGAGTTGTTGCCTTAATGCCGTTAGGATTTCCTAAGGAATTAAGAAGTAAAACCGGAAGAAAGCCTTTATCAGAAATTATTTGCTTTAATAAATATACTTCATAGACATTGTCTGGGGGCGGTCCTTTGACAAACTTTAATTATAATTTGTAGCAGAACGGCGTCGTCGTGATAAAGTTTTTGGTTAATCATTTTTCGTTTTAGATAGAAAAATCATTTTTTGGTTTTTTGTATTGTTTTTTGTGTAGGGGTCGGATAAATCCGACCCTAATTATTTGGCAATATTTTTAAATTTTTAATCAAATAAGAGGTTTAATCTCACTTCTTCATTAAATTCCCTTTCTATTTCTCCCTCAATCTCTTCGATTATAAATTCACCAACACCGTTTTATTACATCCAAAAAAGTTTCATGCTTTCATAAATACGCCTCATACCGTTTTAGAGTCTTAAAGGATGATTCAGTAAAGGTATTCTAATAAGGATTTCCTTTATTTTATCTTTTAAATGACAACACGCAAGAAACACTTGACAAACTAATATAATTATACTATTATTTTTATAGTAAATATACCAATGGTATACATAGGTTGGTGATAATAAAAAATGAAAAATACCATCTATAAAGAATTAAAAACAAAAATAATGTCTGGAAAACTATTGCCCGGAAGTAGTTTAGTTGAACGTGAGATTAGTGATGAATACAGCATAAGTAGAACACCTGTAAGAGAAATTTTATGGCGATTAGCTTCTGATGGTTTGCTTGAACAAGAACCTTCAAAAGGATACATAATAAGAAAGATATCGTTAGAGGAAATATTTAATATATTTCAAAGCAGAGAGGGCATAGAAGGTATGGCTGCAAGATTAGCTTGTCAAAAAGGTGATACTAAATTTTTTTCAAATATAAGAGAAATAAGAGAAAGAATTAAAGAAATTGATATTGAAAGAAATTGTCAGGAAGGTGTTTTTTTTGGAAGAAAGTTACATGATTTAATCATTACTAAGGCAAGTAATACTTTTTTATCAGAATTCTATAACAAATTAAGAAATATTACTGCTTTAACAAGAAATATTACACAAAAATCAGTTTCGATTGAAAAAAAATCTAAAGAAGCACATTTAGCAATTATTAATGCGCTTGAGGAAAGAGATGAAGAAAAAAGTGAGTACCGTATGCGTGAACATCTAAGAACTACTTGCCGGTTGATGGCTGATTATTTCTACCCAAATCTTTTTAAATAAATAAAATAATAAAGATTAAACGATGTATATTATTATTGGCTATTAGGATGATATATTGTGAAGCAGGTAATTCCGGAGTAAAAATATTAATTGCTGGCATGAGAAGACACGAGTATTTGAGGAGCATGCTGATATCTCGAACGCTATTAAAAACAAAGATAGTAAAGATGCTCATAAGAGAATGTACGAGCATTTGACTGGCGTAAAAAGAGATTTATTATAGAAGTAAGTTTAGATAAGGAGATTTAAAGATGTCATTTACACCAAAAGGAATTATTCCCGCCATGGTTACCCCCATTAATGAAAGAGGAGAAGTAAACAAAGTAGCATTAAGAAAACTTGTCGATTATCTAATTGAAGGTGGGGTTCATGGTCTATTTCCTGTGGGAAGTCAAGGAGAATTTTATGCCCTGGAAAAAGAGGAAAAGAAAATAATTATAGAGATTGTTTTGGATCAAGCAAAAGGAAAAGTCCCCGTATACGCAGGAACAGGAGCAATCACCACTAAGGAAACTATAGCCCTAACTAAGATGGCTGAGGATATAGGCGCAGATGCTGTATCAATAATTACTCCCTTTTTTATCTCTCCTTCTCAGGATGAGCTTTATGTTCACTTTCTTTCTGTTGCTGGATCCACCCACTTGCCAGTGCTTCTTTACAATAACCCGGGTAGAACCGGGGTTAATCTTTCAGCTGCTTTGGTAGTTCGTCTTTCTAAAGTTGATAATATAGTTGGGATCAAAGATAGCAGTGGAGACATGACTTTAATCGCAGAGTATATTAGAAAGACAGATGATGACTTCTCTGTTTTAGCTGGAAGAGATACTCTGATTTACGGAACACTTTTATATGGGGGCAAAGGAGCGATTGCAGCTACAGCAAATGTAGCTCCAAAGTTAGTTTCAGAGATTTACGAAGCCTATATAAGAGGAGATATAAATAGAGCTAAGCAAGCTCAAGCTAAGTTAGCTCCCTTAAGGTCGGCTTTCAGCTTAGGGAGTTTTCCTGTGGTAATAAAGGATGCTTTAAAGTTGATTGGTATAGATGTTGGAGATGCAAAAGCTCCTATTAGCCCACTATCAAAGGATAAAAAAGAAATATTGAAGAACATACTCAAGGAGCTCGGCGTTCTGTAACTACTTTTTTAAAACCAAAAAATTATTTATTAAGGAGAAATGTAATGCAAAAACCAAAAAAAGTTGTGATGATTGGCCTAGATGGTCTTAATCCAGATTTAGTTTATCAATGGAAGGGTGAACTTCCCAATTTAAGCAAGTTGATGGAAGAGGGAATATA
The DNA here is from genome assembly GCA_030599445.1 of Atribacterota bacterium. Taxonomy (GTDB): domain Bacteria; phylum Atribacterota; class Phoenicimicrobiia; order Phoenicimicrobiales; family Phoenicimicrobiaceae; genus Sediminicultor. Next base: position 8,281 of record JAUVOA010000014.1, read on the forward strand.
TGGGAAAATAAAAAGCACTGTTCCTCCCATTACGCCCCAAGCTTGGAGTTGTATACTTACCGGCAAAAATCCCGGACATTTTGGCTATTGGGACTTTACTTACAGAGACGACTACTCTTATGGACAGTCTGAACTTGTAAACTCAAGGGTGAGAGATGAAAGGGTGGATACAATTTATGAAATCCTGTCAGGCTATAACAAAAAAGTAGCAATAATTAATGTTCCGGTTACCTATCCCCCTCCAGAGATTCCAGGTGGGTACAGTATTTCTTCTTTTATGATCCCCAATTTGAACAAACAGTTTACCCATCCTGCTTCATTAAAGAAAAAAATTGAAAAAATAATAGGCCAGTATATCATTGATGCCTCTACCTCTGATATGAATTTTCGACAAATGGACAAGGAAGTGGTGTTGAAACGAATTTATGATATGGATAAACAACGATTTAAGCTAACAAAGTATTTTATAAAGGAAAAGAAATGTGATTTTGTGTTTACCGTGATCATGGGCACTGATAGAATGCCCCATCTATTTTACCGTTACTTTGATAAAAACCACAGAAGATATACTCCCCATCCTAAGTATGAAAGTGCATTAAAAAATCATTATAAGTTTTGCGATGAGAGCATAGGAGAAATTTTGAATTTAGTGGACGACAATACAGCGATGATAGTGACAAGCGATCACAGTGTTCAGAGACTGGATGGGAGGATTAATTTAAATGAATGGCTGATTAAGGAAGGTTATATGAAACTTAGAAAAAGACCTGAAAGGCCAACCTCTCTAATGCAGGTAGATATTGACTGGTCTCAAACAAAAGCCTGGGCTACAGGCTTTACCGGTCAGCTTTACCTTAACGTAAAAGGAAGAGAATCCCAAGGGATTGTCGATTCCCAAGATTATGAGAGGCTTTTGGGTGAGCTGGCTGAAAAATTGAAAGCCATAATAGATGAAAAGGGTGAGAGTTTAGACACCAAGGTGTATAGAAGAAAAGATATCCATTCAGGTGAATATGCAAAATTTGGTCCCGATCTTTTCGTTTACTTTGATAACTGTTACTGGAACATAAGCGAGCTTATAGGTTATGACTCAATTTACTCTTATGATACTCCTAAAGGTCCTGATGATGGTGGTCATGGTCCTTTTGGTTTTTTTGCAATGGCAGGAAAAGGAGTTCCTAAAAGAGGTAAAGTATCCGATGCGGATCTTTTAGATATAGCACCTACAGTATTGCATTTATTTGGAGTAACTATACCCCAGGATATGGAAGGGAAAGTATTAACCAAAAAAGAGAGGGTATATTCGAAAGAAGATGAAGATGAAATCAGAGAAAGACTATCTCGATTAGGTTATCTTGGTTAATTATCTTCCAAAAATGGTAAATACCAGATTGGGGCTTTAATGATTGAGAGGAAAGGGCAGATGAAAAAAGAAATACCTACAACTTATTCACCCCCCGGTATGCTTGATTGGCCTTGTAGCGTAGAAAGGTTATCTAATGGCAATACTCTTATTACGGATGCCGGTTACTGGTCAGGATTTGGCAGTGAGATCTTAGAAGTTGACCTTATCGGTAGGATAGTATGGCGCTACTCAAATGGCTTGGTTTTTGCCCACAGTTCTAAAGTATTAAAAAATGGTAACATCTTAGTTAGTGACACTTGGAACAATAGAATCTTAGAGATAGATAGAAAGGGCAATATAATATGGAGTTCGGAAAAGTGGGGCAAGGGAAGTGGTACGCTAAATGATGGCTCGCATCTTCGTTATCCAAATGATGCAGAGGAAACGGAAAGAGGAGCAATCCTTATTTCTGATAGAAATAACGATAGAATAATAGAAGTTGACAAAAAGGGAAACATTGTCTGGAAATATACTAAACTCAAGCATTGTCATGATGCAGATAGGCTGAGCAATGGAAACACAATTGTGGCAAGTTCTGATCAAAATAAGGTTATAGAAATTAATCCTCGAGGAGATATAGTGTGGTCATATGGAGATGGGTCTTTAAAGATGCTTAATTGGCCAAGAGATGCAGACAGGCTTCAAAATGGAAATACGCTAATAACTGATTCAAAAAACAATCGCATAATTGAGGTGAACAATAATGGTGAAATTGTCTGGTCTTTTTATTTAGGTTATTTTGGGATGCCTTATGAGGCAGATAGATTGCCCAATGGAAATACGTTGATCTCTATCCAACAGCGCAGACAGGTAATAGAGGTTGACTCTTCAGGCAATATAATCTGGAGCTTTAGAAACTACTATCAGGGTCATATTAAAGATCGCTTAATAAACGGTGACTTTGAAAGGGAGGCTTATCCTAATATTGGGTATCCTGCCGATTGGGTCAAATGTACTCTTCTTTCTGAAGGACCGGGGTGTAAACTTTTTTGGGATTCACAGATTCACTTTAAAGGAACTCATAGTGTAGGTATAGAATACTATGGAACAGGAAGTGTTTGGTGGCAACAAACTGTAAGGGTAACTCCGGGAGGGCTTTATAGATTGACCGATGTGGTTAAGACCGCTGAGCTTGATGGATTTGCTCATACTCAGGTAGCATTTTTAGATAGTATGGGTGGGTTTTTCACTTATACTTCTTTCCTCCCTGGAACAAAACCTCGAAAAGGAACAACTGACTGGGAACAAAATGCTCTTGAAGTTAGAGCCCCTAAAGAGGCTACTGCGGCAGATATTAGATGTTTTGTCCTGGGAAGAGGTAAAATTTGGTTTGATAATATATCTTTTGAGGAATTGCCTTGGGGATAAAAAATAGCCTGCTCGGTTTTTTTGTAGTAAGTAAGCGATGATAATTTTATAAAAAGACACTGATAAGGAGGTAAAAATGATAAGTATAAGGTGGTTAGGACACGCGGCTTTTGAAATTGTAACCGATAAGGGCAAATACATCTATCTTGACCCTTGGCTTAACAGAAATCCTGTATCATCGATAAAGACAAGAGATATTAAAAGGGCTGATATTGTTTGCGTAAGTCATGGCCATAACGACCATATAGGAGATGCCATTGAAATTGTAAAGACTACTGGCGCAAAACTTATCTGTTCGCCAGAAATAGGTCATTATGCTGACAGTAAAGGTCTAAAGTATAATGAAGCCTCTTGTACATTGGATATAGGCGGTTCAACAGAGATAGACGGAATTACCATTCATATGACCTTTGCAGCACATCTTACTGAGCTTTACGGTGAGGAGTGGTTAAGTGAAGAAAAAATGTTACCGGGGGCAGGCGCAGCAGGATATGTAATAGAAACAGAGAACGGTGTAAGGGTTTATTTCGCCGGGGATACCGGTTTGTTTACAGACATGAGAATGATTGGGGAGATCTATAATCCTAATATAGCAATTCTTCCTATTGGCGGAAAATACAATATGGGACCAAAACTTGCCTCAATTGCAGCAAAATTGATAAGACCTGAAATTGTCATTCCGATGCACTACAATACTTATCCTATTATAAAGCAGGACACGAAAGTTTTGGAAGATTACATAAAAAATAGTATTCCCGGAGTAAAACTTGTTGTTTTAAAACCTGGTGGGAAGTTTGAATATAGTAATACCTAGAGAATACACGAGGGGGTATAGAAAAGCAAAGAAAGTAGAATTTTCGGAGGTTTCACTGAGAATAGTTTTTGAATCAGGTTCATTTTAGTAGTTATAAAGCAGTCTTAAGACTAATTGATATAGATTTTGGACCTGTAAAAAACCAGCCAACGTAGCCCAGAGGATAAGAAGGAAATTCGTGTTGTGTAGCAGATTTTTCGCCAGGGATTTTTGTGTACGGAGGAAGGGGAAATTTTAAAAAGAAGGGAGTGATGAGACACGTAATAGATATTCAGGATATAAAAGTATAAAATCAAATTAAGATAAGGAGGTAGAATAATGAGAAACACATTAAGAAGTAGATTGATATTTTGTTTTTTGTGCATAGTGGTAATAACTGTATTGTTAGCTGGGGAAATTTTTGCCGAACAGAAGGTAACTATTCTTCGTCTAGGTCATATTTTTCCCATAACACATCCTATACAGAAGGCTACACTGGCAATGGCTGACTACGTGAAGGAAAAAAGTGATGGAAAGTTAATTATAGAGGTACACCCTCAGGGGGCTCTAGGGGCAGGGAGTACACTTGTTGAAAATATCTCTCTTGGAACAGTAGATATGGGAACAGGGGGTCCCGGCTTGCTAAGCCGTTTAGAACCAGCGTGGGGGCTTATTGCCGGGCAGTATGTTTTTAAAGACGCGGAGAGTATGTTTAAAGTGTTAGGCGGCCCCATCGGAGAAGAGATAAGAAATAGGCTCATTACTAAACGAGATATACGGGTACTTGGTATAGGGTATTTAGGAGCAAGACATTTAACTGCCAATAAACCTATATATAAGCCAGAAGACTTGAAAGGATTAAAAATTCGGATTCCTAATATTCCCTTAAGAAAGGCTTCATTTATTGCCTGGAACGCAGCTCCAACTCCTATGGCATTTTCGGAAGTATACTTAGCTCTAAAGCAGGGAGTTGTAGATGGACAGGAAAATCCACTTCCACAGATTATTGCTGCTAAGTTTTATGAAGTGCAAAAATATTTGATTCTTACCGGACATGCCCTTAACCCGGAGATTTTACTTATAAGTGAGAAAAAATTTCAAAATCTCTCCGAGGAATATCGTAATATTCTCTTAGAAGGGGCTAAGATATTCGAGGAAACCAGCTTCGAGGAATATAATACATTGAAATACGAACTTCTTGAAAAATTGTTGGATGAAGGAATGATAGTTATGAAACCGAATATTGAAGAATTTCGGGAAGCTGTAAAAGATATACCCTATCAGTTCGAAGAAGAATGGGGAGAAGGCCTCTACGAAAAAGTTCTTAAAGCACAGGAATAAAGATATTCTATAAACAGGATTCATTGGGAGGGGATGCTAGTAATCTTCTCCCAATGAATTTAGGTGTGTTTATGTAATAAAATCAATCTTATTTTGTGTACCTTAAAGATTGGAATAGATAGAAAAGGGATAAATAAATGAAACAAGACAAGAGGCTATTGCTAACAGTAAAAAAAGTTGCTTCTATTTTTAATTCAATTGCTTCTATTTTGGGTATTATTCTTATGGTTTTGATGATTTTTACTTTATCTGCTGGAATAATTTCACGCTATATTTTTAATAACCCCCTTTTTTGGACTGGTGAAGCCTCCAGAATTATTCTTATCTGGACC
>JAUVOA010000224.1 GCA_030599445.1 Atribacterota bacterium
AAGCCAAAATTTTAGGGGTAGCTGATGTAGTTGAGGCGATGTCTTCTCATCGTCCCTATCGACCTGCTCTAGGGATAGATAAAGCCTTGAAAGAAATTTCTCAAAATAAGGGTATTCTATATGATCCGGAAGTAGTCAACTCCTGTCTTAAACTCTTTAAAGAAAAAGATTTTGAGTTCAAATTGTAGCAGCACGACGTACCGTGCTTAGTGATGCTACATGTACTTATCAAAGAAGATATGTTGGCGAATTTAAATACAAAATAAAAAGGGCAGGCTAAGAAAGATGACTTTCTCTATAGCTTGCCCTTTTTTATTGTATTTTTATTTCTATTCAATTTTCCCCAACTCTACTCTCAACCTTCATCCCGGAGAGTTCTTTCTGCACCTCTGCAAAACGTAGAGAATAATAGTCCTAGTTTTGCTAATTTAATGTGTGATAGTATTGTTAGTGGAATGATGCAAAAAACAGCACTAAAATAAAAAAATAAAACATTTTTTAAAAAAAAAGAAGGAATTTCAAAAGATATGTCGTATTTTAAAGAAAATATATAAAAATAAATTTGAAAGGAGTAAAACAATGAGTAAAAAGAATTTATTACCAGTTTCTATCTTGATAGTAATATCAGGAGCAATGTTTTCTTCCCATTTTGGGGTAGGAGATCTTATTTTCCCCCCAATCTTAGGAAGGGGAGCAGGGGCAAGTTGGTTTACTGCTGCCTTAGGATATATGATAATTAATAGTGTTGGGGTTTGGTTAGCATATTTGGCTTGTGCCCATCAGAATCAATCTTTAACTGGAATTGCGACAAAAACATTAGGTGACTTTTTTGGGAAAATATATACCGCCATTCCAATTCTTATTACTATTTTTTTTATTCTCCCTCGAGTTTCTTCCGCTACTCATGAGATGGCTATTTTACCTTTGTCGCCCAATATTCCTTTATGGATTACCTTAGCGATATTTTTCTTACTTAGTTTTTATGTTGCTTATACGAGAGCTACAGTAATAGATAAATTAGGAAAAGTATTAGCTCCAATCTTAATACTATTTGTTATTATTTTAGTGATTAAGGGGGTAGCTACCCCGCTTTCTGTTCCTAAATCTCCAGGTTCTTTGAACGCTTTAAGTGATGGAATGTTAAATGCTTATAATACTATGAATGCTATAGCAGCCCTCTTATTTGGAGGTTGGGTTTTACATGAATTAAATATTCGAAATATAAAAACTAAAGAAGATCAAAACATAAATTTAAATGTTATTGGCTTTTCTACGGCGGTACTCTTGGGAATAACTTCCACCGCGTTGGTTTATTTGGGAGCTTCTTCAGGATCTTCCTTCCCCGATGCTTCTATCGGAGTTCTTTCTACTAAAATTGCGCAAGGGCTTTTAGGGCAGATTGGCTTGTTCAGTTTTGCAGTAATAATGGCCTTTAGTTGTCTTACTACTGCTGCAGCGATAATTTCAATGGCGGGAGATATGTTTTCTGAGATGACCAATGGTAAACTTAGTTATCGGGTAACAGTTGCTTTGAGCACAATTATAGGATTTACTTTAGGTTTGGTAGGATTAAGCAGAATAGTAAAATATACTGTTCCCTGGTTAGTTTTATTATATCCTTCAATAATTATCATAATTTTAAGCGCCCTATATTATAAGTTTGACAAAATTAGAAAATCAGTAACTATCGGAGTGATTGTAGCCTTATTCTTTGGATTAGGGGATATGCTTTCTTTTTATGGTCTTACATCTAATTTTATCACAAAAATCTCTTCCCAATTACCTCTGGGAGGACAAGGATTGGGCTGGTTTTTACCTACAATAATTATTATGGGCATAGCTCAATTAATTTTTAAACCAAAAAGTGAAGAAGAAAAAAGTTTGTAGGATGATATAGGGAAATAAGATGAAAAAAAGGGTTGAAGGATTTGTTGGTAAAAAGATAGACAAAGGAATATATCCCGGGTGCCAGGTATTGATAGGTCATCAAGGATATGTAGTACTAAATTTGTCTCTTGGTTCTATGATGAAGGGTTCAGCAAGTCAGATAGACAAAGTGAATGAAAGTACGCTTTTTAATATAGAATCAATAACTAAAGTAATGGTAACCCTTCCCTTAACATATAAATTGGTTGAAGAAGGCAGGATAGCCCTTGATGATAGAGTAGTAAATTATATTCCTGAATTTGGAACTAATAAAGAAAAAGAAAAAGCTACTATAAGAAATCTTCTGAATTTTACCGGAGGAATTCCTTTGGATGACCCTGTAGGCTGTGAAGAAGCTGCATCAAAGGGAGATTTAAAAAAGGCCTGGAATTTGCATTATACTCAAGAATTAGCCTATCAACCGGGAACTAAAGTTTTTTATAGTGATGTTTCTTGCCGAATTTTAGGAAAATTATTGGAGCGGGTTATAGAAAAATCTTTGTCTTTAGCTGCTAAAGAATGGATTTTTGATCCACTAGGGATGAAAAATACCATGTTTAATCCTCAGGATAAAGAAAATTGTGCAGCTACCGGAAAATCAGACAATGGACGTCTATTAAGAGGAGAACTTACCCAGGATTTAGAACATTATTTAGGCGAAGTACTCGGTTCTGATGGGCTTTTTTCTACCGCAAAAGATATGTTTGTATTTTCTCAAATGATTTTGAATAAGGGCATTTACCAGGGTCAAAGAATATTAGGAGAGATTACTGTAAATAAAATGACTGAAGGGGTGACCAATTCTGGTGTGTATGAATCTCCTTCTTCCTATCTTCACTATATCTTAAGTGGCCCCAAGACTTGGTTTTGGGAATACGCCTTTTCTCCTCACTCTTTTTTTGGAGATTTAGTATCTAAAAAAGCTATAGGAAAAATGGGAGGAGCAGGAACTTTTATTTTAATTGATCCTGAATATGACCTTATTATTGTCTATCTTACTAACTACGGGCAACCTGAGCGTACCTTAGAAGGAGAAGAAGGTTGGAATAAATTCCAAAAAGATATTAATGTAATGGGATTATGTAATATCGTTTTGGGAAATATATAATAATAAGGTAATAAATAATAAATAAAATACATCCCATTTTTTAAAATATAATTTGAGAACAAAAAAAGGGCAGGCCAAAGAAAACGACTTTCTCTATTGCTTGCCCTTTTTTATTTTTCTCTCTATTCAATTTTCCCCAGTTCTACCTTCATTCCGGAGAAATCCGAGGTTTTTTTGGAGTTATCTTTTCTGATCCTAATACCGTTCGAATGTTTGGACCTTATGCAACAGATATTGAAAATGAATGGGAAGAAATATCAGAAACCTTTTTTAAAAAAATTCTAAAAAAATGCCAGCTGTGGAAAGATATTAAACTTCGCGTAGCCTTTACACCAAAAAACAAACTTCTAAAAAGATTTTATGAAGCACATGGATTTGTGCAATATAATGCTGAACGAACACTGGTACTTAAACGACATGAATGGCAAAGAAAAAGACTTGAAATAAATGATCTCA
>JAUVOA010000232.1 GCA_030599445.1 Atribacterota bacterium
CACCTTCTTTTGCCATGTATAAAATTTATTCAATTATTAACGGATCTAATTTTGTACAAATTCCTTTAAGGCAAAGCAATTTTAGTTTAAATGAGGATAAGGTTTTAGAAGAAGCAAAAAAAGAAGACTCTTCTATAATTTTTATAGCTTACCCCAATGCTCCTACCGGAAATTATTTTGCTGAGGACAAGATTATAAAAATAATTGAAGAATCAGGTTGTCTGGTAGTAGTGGACGAAGCTTACTATGAGTTTGGAAAAAAGACTTTTGTACCCCTTATATCTCGTTATGACAATTTAGTTATTCTTAGAACTTTTTCCAAAGCTTACAGTATAGCCAGTTTACGGGTGGGATATTTACTTTCTAATCCTGAAATTATAAATGAAATTAGAAAAGTAAAGAGTCCCTTCAATGTAAATACTTTTTCTCAACTTGCTGCCCAGGTGGTTTTTGAAAATAAAGAAATTTTAAAAAATGACATAAAGAAAATCATTGAAGAACGCGAAAAATTAATAAATAGAATAAACGAAATTCCACCTTTCAAAGCTTATTCTTCACGGACTAACTTTGTTTTGGTTGAGGTGGGTTCTAAAGAAAATTCAGACTTAGTTTATAACAATTTATTAAAACAAGGAATTTTAGTCCAAAAAGTTTTTGATCCGATTTTCTCAACCTCCAGATATTTTTTGCGTATAACTGTGGGGAATGAAGAGGAAAATGATATTTTGGTTAAAGGTTTAGAAATCGTGTCAAAGGACCGTTCCCTGAAATAATTGCATGGGAGTGATAGAGATGATTAAATTTGATAAGTTTACCATAAAAGCTCAGGAAGCAATTGGAGAAGCTCAACAAATTGCCAGTAGTTATAATCATCAAGAGATTAGAGGGGAGCATCTTCTGCTGGCTTTAATTAATCAGAAAGACGGAGTTATTCCTTCAATATTGCAGAAGTTAGAAGTTAATTCTGAAGAACTTAAAGTAAAATTAGAAAGATTATTAGAAAAGATTCCTCAGGTTTATGGAGGGAGCGGTGGACAACAACATATAGGTAATGAACTTAACAATATATTAAATACGGCTCAACAGGAAGCCCAAAAAGTAAAAGATGAATATGTGAGTACGGAACATTTATTTATTGCTTTGGTTGAAGCAGAAGGAACCAGAGTTGGTGATTTATTAAAAGAAGAAGGGATTAACAAAGATAAAATTTATCAGACCTTGGTAAATATTCGAGGGAGCCAGAGAGTAACTGATCAAAATCCGGAAGAGAAATATCAGGCCTTAGAACGTTATTCTCGTGATTTAACAGAGTTAGCCAGAAGAAGTAAGCTTGACCCGGTAATCGGTCGGGATGATGAAATAAGGAAGGTTATGCAAATTCTTTCCCGGCGTACGAAGAATAATCCTATGTTGATCGGTGAGCCTGGAGTAGGGAAAACAGCCATCGCTGAAGGTCTATCTCAAAGAATTGTACGGGGAGATGTCCCGGAAGGATTGAAGGATAAGAGAATAATAATCTTGGATATAAGTTCTATGGTAGCAGGTGCAAAATATAGAGGGGAATTTGAAGATCGTCTAAAAGCAGTTTTAAAGGAGGTTCAGGAATCTGAAGGGGGAATAATTGTTTTTATAGATGAAATTCATACTTTAGTAGGAGCAGGAGCAGCCGAAGGTGCCATAGATGCTTCTAATATGTTAAAACCAGCTTTAGCCCGGGGAGAATTACACTGTATCGGGGCGACTACTTTAAGAGAATACAAAAAATATATCGAAAAAGATGCAGCTTTAGAGCGACGTTTTCAGCCTGTTCTAATTAAAGAACCCTCAGCAGAAGATACTATTGCTATTTTAAGAGGTTTAAAAGAAAGATACGAAGTGCATCATGGGGTAAAAATTAAAGATTCGGCTTTAATTGCAGCCGCTATCCTATCTGATCGTTACATTTCGGATAGATTTTTACCTGACAAAGCTATCGATTTAGTTGATGAGTCAGCTGCCAGCCTAAGAATAGAGATTGATAGTATGCCTATCGAAATAGATGAAGTGGAGAGAAAAATTATTCAATTAGAGATAGAAAAACAAGCCCTGAAGAAAGAGAAAGATACCAGTTCCCAAGAACGTTTAAACAATATAGAGAAGGAATTAAGTTCCCTTAAAGAAAAAAGAGATAGTATGAAATTGCATTGGAATAACGAAAAAGAAGGTATTCAAAAAATTCATGAGATAAAGAGTAATATTGAAAAATCAAAAATGGAAGCGGAAAAAGCAGAAAGAGAGGGGAATCTTAATCGAGTTGCTGAGTTAAAGTATGGGGTGTTGCCTCAACTTCAAAAAGATTTGGAAAGAGAAAATAAAAAGTTGGCTTCTTTGCAAAAAGAAAATAAAATGCTTAAAGAAGAAGTGGATGAAGAGGATATTGCTGAGATTGTCTCTAAATGGACTGGTATCCCTGTTGGTCGACTTATGGAGGGTGAAGCAAATAAATTAGTCAGGATGGAAGAAGAGCTTAAACAAAGAGTAGTCGGGCAAGATGAGGCGATTAGATTGATTTCCAATGCTATCAGAAGATCCCGGGTGGGGATAGCCGACCCCAATAGACCGGTAGGGTCATTTATCTTTATGGGGCCTACAGGGGTAGGTAAAACTGAGCTTGCTCGAAGTTTAGCTGATTTTTTATTTAATGATGAAAATGCCTTGGTACGTATTGATATGTCTGAATATATGGAGAGACACAGTGTAGCCCGGTTAATCGGGGCCCCACCGGGCTATGTAGGATATGAAGAAGGTGGTCAACTCACTGAAATTGTCAGACGCAAACCTTATTCAGTTATTCTCTTTGATGAAATTGAGAAGGCGCATCCCGATGTTTTTAATATTTTGTTACAGATTTTAGATGATGGACGCCTAACTGACGGGCAGGGCAGGGTAGTTAATTTTAAAAATTCTATTTTGATTATGACTTCTAATATTGGTAGCCAGTGGATTTATGAAATGAATAAGGAAAATAAAGAATCTGTCATGCAGAAAGTAAACGATTCTCTTCGTGAGCACTTTAAGCCAGAATTTTTAAACAGAATTGATGAAATAATTATCTTTAACAATTTAAATAAAGAACAAATTATTAAAATCGTGGATATCCAGTTGAATATTTTAAAGGAGAGATTACAGGGCAAGAAGATTGGTTTAAAAGTGACTACAAAAGTAAAGGAATTTTTAGCTGAAAAAGGGTATGACCCCCATTATGGTGCGCGACCTTTAAAGAGAACCATTCAAAGATACATTCAAGACCCCTTAGCTTTGCAAATTTTAGAGGGAATTTTTAAAGAAGGGGATAAATTAGAAACCAATTTGGACGATAAAAATGAAAAGATAGTTTTTAAGAAAATGTAAATTTAATATTAG
>JAUVOA010000274.1 GCA_030599445.1 Atribacterota bacterium
ATGTAGAGATGATAGGGAAAATACATTTTGATAATATAATAACTGAAGCCTTAGTTGAAGGATTGCCAGTAGTTGAATATAGCGACAATACAGTAACTAAAGAGATAAAAGATATATGGCAGAAGATAAAAACCATAGTAGAATAAAAATATTAACCAAATTATTGTTCTTTTTCTCTTTCTCTTAACGCAATACTCGATATTATATATTCGATACTATATTAACCGGATACTCGACAACCAGCTAACTAATTAACCATTTAAGATAAAGGAGACATTATGCCTACCTTTGGACCAATTCCTTCCAGACGTTTAGGCCGTAGTTTGGGGATAAATAATATTCCCCCCAAAGTATGTACTTATTCCTGCGTTTATTGTCAGATAGGAAAAACCTTTAATGTGAAAATACATCCACAGGTCTTTTATTCTCCTTCTCAAATTTTTAATGAAGTTCGGGAAAAAGTAGAGAAAAGCAGAGAAAAAGGAGAATCTATTGATTATCTTACTTTTGTACCCGATGGAGAACCTACTTTAGATATTAATTTAGGTAAAGAGATAAAATTAATTAAATCTTTAGGGATTAAAATAGCGGTTATTAGCAATAGCTCTCTTATAGATCAAAAACAAGTGAGAGAAAATTTAAAGGAAGCAGATTTAGTTTCTTTAAAAGTAGATTCTGTTGAAGAAAAAATTTGGCGAAGAGTAAATCATCCTCACCGAAACCTATACTTAAAATCTATTTTAGAGGGTATGCTAAAATTTAGCGAGAGTTTTAAAGGGAAAATAATAACGGAAACAATGTTAATTAAAAATATTAATGATGATGGCCAAAATATAAAAAAAGTGGCTGATTTTTTAGCTAAACTCAAACCGAGCCAGTCTTATTTATCTCTTCCTATTCGACCTCCTGCAGATAGTTGGGTACAGTCTCCTTCAGAGGAAGTTGTGAATCAGAGTTACAACCTCTTTAAAGAAAAGGTTGATCGGGTAGAATGTCTTATTGGCTATGAAGGTAATGCTTTTGCCTTTACCGGTGAAGTAGAAGAAGATATTTTGAGTATTACCTCAGTGCATCCCATGAGAGAAGAAGCGCTGAAGGATTTTTTAAAACGAGCTAAGTCTGATTGGTCAACTATACTTAAACTGATTAATAAGGGGCAATTGGTAGAAACAGACTATAAAGGGAATAAATTTTACATAAGAAAGTTTTCAAAAGAAAATTATATTTAATTTATGATAAAGACAGAAAAAAGGTAAGTAAGATGCCCAGGATTGAACCTTTTGAAAAATACAGTGAGAAATATGAAGATTGGTTTGAGAGGAATAAATTTGTTTATAAATCAGAAATTCAGGCCATTAAGGAATTATTACCTAAAGTGAAGAAGGGGATAGAAATTGGGGTAGGAAGCGGTAGATTTGCCATCCCTTTAGGTATAAAAACCGGTGTTGATCCCTCACCTCGGATGCAAGAGATTGCACAACAAAAAGGGATTAAAGTTATTGATGCGGTAGCAGAAGAGCTCCCTTTTGAAAACTCTCAGTTTGAACTTGTTTTAATGGTTACTACGATTTGTTTTGTAGATAATTTAAATCTGGCTTTCAGAGAGGCCTACCGGATATTAAAATCGGGGGGTTATTTAATTATTGGATTTGTAGATAAGGATAGCTCTTTGGGAAAATTATACCAACAAAATAAAAAAAAGAATGTATTTTATAAGATTGCCACTTTCTATTCCGCAAAGGAAGTGGTTTATAATTTAAATAAGGTTGGTTTTAAAGAATTTAATTTTAAACAAACAATATTTCATAGTTTAAATGAAATTAAAAATGTTGAACCTGTAAAAGAAAATTATGGACAAGGCTCTTTTGTTGTTATAAGAGCAAGGAAATGAAAATAAATGAATTTAACTTAATACAACCAAGTCGCGTTTGTAGAGATTGCCTAGTAAGAGAGGTAAATATTAATGATTAAAGAAAATGTAAAGAAAATATTAGATGAATTACCAGAAAATGTAGAATTAGTCGCTGCCGCTAAGACCAGAACTCCTGAAGAGATTAAAGAAGTGATAAAGGCAGGCGTAAAAATTGTAGGAGAGAATTATGTCCAAGAAGCAAGAAGGGCTTTTGAGGTAATTGGAAAAGAGGTAAAATGGCATTTTATCGGACATCTTCAAAAAAATAAAGTTAAAAGAGCAGTAAAGATATTTGATATGATAGAAACAGTTGATTCCCATGATTTAGCGCAAGAAATCAATAAAAGATGTAGTCATATTTCTAAAATAATGCCGGTGTTGATAGAGATAAACAGTGGAAAAGAGAAACAAAAATTTGGTGTTTTTCCTGAAGATGTTATGAATTTAATTAAAAAAATTTCAACTTTTTCCAATATAAAGATTATGGGACTTATGACTATGGGGCCTCGTTTTGGAAATCCTGAGGACTCCCGTTCATATTTTATAGAAACGAGAAAAATATTTAAAAAAATAAAAGCACTTAATTTACCTCGTGTAGAAATGAAATACCTTTCAATGGGTATGACTAATTCATATCAGATAGCCATTGAAGAAAAAGCTAACATGGTAAGAATAGGTACCCTAATATTCGGAGAGAGAAATTATAAAAATTAATTAATAAAAAGAAATCGAGGGCGATAGTAATCCATAGAGAACTACTATATGTCCTTTTATTTTATTTAAAAAAAAGGGGAGGAAGAAATGACAGAAAATACAAATAGTAATATACAAAACTCTGAACAGGCTAGAGAAGAAAAAATAACAGCCAGTAAAAAACTTAATGAACAACTTAAACAAAATATGTCTAAAATAAAACATAAAATTTTAGTACTTTCAAATAAAGGGGGAGTAGGGAAAAGTTCAGTAGCTATTAATTTAGCTTGTTCTTTAAGTGAAAAGGGTTTTAAAGTGGGAATATTAGATGCTGATCTACACGGGCCATCGGTGGCTACAATGTTAGGGTTTGAAGGAAAGAAATTG
>JAUVOA010000231.1 GCA_030599445.1 Atribacterota bacterium
AATATAACTGGAATCTTAATTTAGGAGAAATTGTTCGCGGGTGGAGAAGTGGCTGTATAATTCGGGCTCAATTTTTAGATGAAGTCACCAAAGCCTATAAAGAGAATCCAGAAATGCCTAATCTTTTGACTGCTCCTCGATTCGCTGAGACAGTTAAGCAAGGTCTCAAAAAATTAGCCAATTTTATCGAAATTGCTCATTGGGTAAAAGTGCCTGCACCGGCCATGGATAATGCTTTTGATTATATTCTCCAACTGGCCAGTCCGGTAATGGTCTCTGCCCAGGTATCTGCTCTGCAACGAGATTATTTTGGAGCACATGGTTACTTTAAGCTTAAAGGAGTAGATGATCCAGAAGTAATGACTACACCAGACGGAAAAATTAGAGAGTTTCATACTGAATGGATGCTACCCGGACGCCCGGAGAAGGAATGGAGAAAATAAGTAAACAGTAATGAGTAATAAGTAATGAGTAAGGAGTGAGAAAAATAACTGGAACAGGTTAAAATAAATAGACAGGCGAGACGCCTGTCCTACGGAGGGCAGACACAAGAAGATATAAGGCTGTCCAATTAATTTAACTATCGACTAAATAAGTGGAGGCATATTTATGCTGTCAATTGAAAATCTTAAAGGAGAATTAACGGATGAACAGTTAGAAAAAATTGTAAAAGAAAGCCTGAAAGATTTTAACGCGATAAAACGAGTTCTTCTGATTCATCCTGATTATACCAGGACAGATTTTTCCGATAAATTGGTTCCTCTTATCTATCAAGAGTTAAAAAGTAAGGGAATGGAAAAAATTGATTCTTTAAATGCCGGGGGCACCCATAGAGAGATGACCGAAATAGAAATTCGGCAAAAGTTAGGACTCTCTTCTCAAATTAATTTTTACCATTTTTATAATCATGAATATAATAATCCTGGACAACTGATGAATGTGGGGGAGATTTCCTCTTCTTTCGTTAAAGAAAAGACTAATAGCGAGTTATCACAATCTATTCCAGTTGTGGTAAATAAATTAATTACGGAAGATTATGACTTGATTATTGCCCTAAGTGGGACTTTACCTCATGAAGCAGCAGGTTATGCCGGAGGGTTAAAGGTGTTTTTTCCGGGTATTTCTGGTCCAGAAGTGATAGATTTGCTCCATTGGGCAGCAGTGCTTATTGGTATCCCTCGGATTATTGGCACTGTCAATAATCCTACTCGGGAAGTTATAAACCAGGGTTCTTCTTATATATTTGACCAGATAAAAGCACCGACAATTTCTTTCAATATGGTTTTTAAAGAGAAAGGAAATCAGGTAATACCTAAAGGGCTCTATACAGGGGTAAGTTTTAATGGTTTTTTCGAAGCCTACAAGCAGGCAGTAAGAGCAAGTTCTCAACTCCACGTAATTTATATAGAGGAACCTCTTGAGTTTGCTGTTCAGGTTATTGATAAAAGTTATGATGAGATTTGGACTGCCGGGAAAGGTTCTTATAAATTGCAGAGCCCCGGAGTAATGGCTAAAGGCGGAGAGATCATTATTTATGCCCCTCATATAAATTGTTTTCATTCTAGATGGAAGATGAATCTTGCCTTAAAGCAAATAGGTTATCATTGTAAAGATTATGTAAAGGAATATTTGAAATCAAATCCTGATTTTAGTAAAAATATAGCTGCTCATGTGATAAATGTGAGAGGACCAGGGAGCTTTGATGTTAATTCCGGAAAAGAGAAATTTGACTTTAAAGTCACTTTAGCTACTGGAATTTCTAAAGAAATTTGTGAATCAGTGGGATTGGGTTATAGGAATCCTGATTCAATTTGCCGGGAAGATTTTATTAGACCAGGAAAACTGTGGATTGAAAATGGGGGAAAATACCTCTATAAAATAAAATAAAGTATCAGAGGATTCCAAATCTAATCGGTGTAATCAATTTTCCATAATCTGTGTAATCAAATATAAAAGGAGTGAAATAGATAGATGAAAAATGTGGTTATTGCTCAATCGGGCGGTCCTACTACAGTAATAAATAACAGTATAAGGGGCGCTATTGACGAATTAATTTCCTCTAAAAAAGTTGATAAAATATATGGAGCCATGATGGGTATTCTTGGTGTTTTGAAAGAAGAATTAATAGATATTTCTGCTCAAGAACCCAGGCAAATAGCTTTATTATCAGAAACCCCTTCAGCTGGTACAATAGGCAGCTGCCGATATAAAATAAAAAATGATGAGGATTTGGCCCGTATCGTCGAGGTCTTCAATAAAAATAATGTGAGATATTTCTTTTATTGTGGAGGTGGAGACTCCATGGATACAGCTAACAAAATAAGTAAATTAGCCCAAAAAGAAAATTTAGAGCTGATTTGTACCGGCATACCTAAAACTATTGATAATGACGTAGGAGGACCATTGCAAGCTGATGGAACATTTGCAGTATGTGATCATGACCCGGGGTATGGAAGTGTAGCCAGAAATTTAGCCATAAATATACTTGAGGCAAATGAAGAGAATAAAGCCAGCTATACCAGTGACTCGGTTTTGGTAATCGGAGTAATGGGGAGAAAAATTGGTTTTATTCCGGCTGCAGCACGGTTGGCTGATCCCAAAAGAGAAATTCCTTTATTAATAATTCTTCCCGAATCTCTATCCAAAGATGATTATCAAAGTAACTTAGAATTTATTGCCGAAAAAGTTAATGAAAAATTAAAAAAACAGGGAAGGTGTATTGTGGTTATTGGAGAAGGAGTAAATGTGGGGGATTTGGGAATACTGCGAGATAGCTTTGGACATGCTCAATTCAGTGCTTCTGAAAAGACCGTAGAACAGGTACTTACTAATTACCTTAACGGAATAGACAGGAAAGATAGCCAGGGAAGAGCAAAAAGTAGATTAATAGTTAGAGGAATAGCTCGCTCGGAAAGACCAGGCACTCGTCAGAGACGGGAGGCTGCCTATGCATCTGAAATTGACAAAGAAGAGGCTTATCAAACCGGGGTATATGCTGCTAAAATTGCTTTAGCCGGGGAAAATGGTTTCATGTCGACCATTATAAGAAATCCTGATTTACCTTATAAAGTAAATTATGATAAAATACTTTTAGATACTGTAGCTAATTCAGAAAGGGAATTCCCTAAAAAATGGATTGCTTCCAATAGAGTAGATGTAACTGATGAATTTATTGAATGGGCATTACCTCTTATTGGAACTCCACTCCCTCGTTTTGCCAAATTTAAAGAGATCTATGTTCCTAAAAAATGCCGAGAATATATACCGGTGGAGCATAGAAATAAGTAAACAGTAACCGGTAATGAGTAATGAGTGATTAGTAATATGTAAAGAGAAATAAGATATAGATTATAAGATGTCGGTGACAAATCCATAAATAAAAAGTAATAAATATTCTGTAAAGAGCGA
>JAUVOA010000084.1 GCA_030599445.1 Atribacterota bacterium
AAACCAATTGCCTGTAAGGACCATTTAAAGTGGATATCTGAAAAAATAGGTGAATTAACCTATTCAAATCCTACCCTTTATCTATCCCGTCTAAAAAGCCTTGGTATTATAGATGAGAATATTTTATCAATATTTAAAGACCAAGGACGTTCTGACCGAGTAAAAATTCTTTGTGCCCGTTGTAGAAGAGAAACTACCTTGACTACGAAAGAGTAGAAAATAACAAACAAGATTTATCGAAAAAATACCAAATAATTAGAATAAATCATGATTTACCATAAAAAGAAATTTAAATTATAGCCTAAATTATGCCTGCCTTTATTGTAATGTTATACATGTCTACGATCTAAACAATTTCCAAAAGAAGAATAAAATCTTGGTGTTATTATTATTTTTAATTCTATCATTTGTTGTAATTAATTAATTTAACACTTCTAAAGCCACGATATGGACCCATGGGGTCTCTTTGACTGCTAAAACAGCGTAGAAGATAAATCTACTAAAATCATCTAAATAGGTAATCAGATACCATTTTTCCTCAGCATAAGAGAGAACTGATGATGGAAAGTTCTACGGTTGATTAGTTCCTTGACTTGAACATCGGTGAACTTCTTATGAATCTGAACCATTAACTGAAGCCTCTAATCTTTTTGATTTTAGATTATAGTTTATGGTGTACACTTTAAAATTTAAATCTATAAAAAAGTGTATACTTTTTAATTTTTAAATAATAAAATTGAATGTTAGTGTAAACTTTAGTGGGGTAGTTAGATAAAAAAAAGAATACTACTTTTTTGTATCTTTTTTCTCTCTCTTAACTCGATACTACATACTCGATAAAATTGAATTAAAGAGTTGACATATTACTTATCCTTGTGATAAAATTTTTCTTGTTGTATATTGTGATTTTTATCACAAATGTTATTAGTTGAAGATTCCAAATATTAAGATAACCTTAAAGTTACGATTTAATACTGTATCAGAAAAAATCAAAGCATTGGGTTTTGGTGTAGTGATAGGTATTTGGAAATACGCAGTTCTGACTTGTAGCAGAAAGAGAATTTAGATTATATTTATCAATCTATAAAGAGAAGTTTAGTTATGAGTACCGATATATAATTTGGTAAATTTTAATATTATATGAAGAAGGAGAACAATGAAGAATTTAGAAGAACTAAAACAAATAAGAGATAGGGCGAGAAAAAGTCTCCAGAGGCGTTCTGGAGAACATGGGATTAAAGTTGTTGTTTACATGGGAACATGTGGCATTGCTGTAGGAGCAAAGCAGACAATGAATACGCTTGTAGATCTTGTTGGGAAGAACAACAAAACTGATATTATAATTACTACAACCGGTTGTGCTGGATTTTGTGAACAAGAACCTATGGTGCAAGTTTATATAGAAGGCCAAGATCTTGTAGTATACGGGAAAGTTGATTCTAAAGCTGCTAAAGAGATCTTCGAGAAACATATTTTGAATAATCAGATTGTAGAAAAATATCTTTTTAAAGAGTAAATAATACCAATTAAATTGGTTTGATAAACCAAATAACTAATTAACTAATTATAAAGAGGAGGACTTATGACTATCAAAGAAATTGTTGATAAGTATGGAAGTAAAAGAGAAAATTTATTGCAGATTCTACATGGTATTCAGAATCAAAATCCAAGGAATTACATTAATAAAGAGAGTATTAGTGCGTTAAGTAAGGAAATGAACATACCTGTATCTCAAATTAAGGGGACGGCCTCTTTTTATAGTATGTTCAGTTTTATCCCACGCGGTAAATATGTAATCAGAGTTTGTGAAAGTCCCCCTTGTCATCTATTAGGGGCAGAAAGCATTTTTAAAGCTATTGAATATAAATTAGGTATTATGATTGGAGAGACAACTAAAGATGGTCTTTTTACTTTAGAAGGGACAAGTTGTTTGGGAATTTGTGGAGTGGCTCCAGCTATGATGATTAATGAAGATGTGCATGGTAATTTAAATGAAGAAAAGATTTTTCAAATATTGGATCAAATTCAAGAACAAGAAAAAGAAAGGATACAATTATGTCGAGAAGAAGCATTGACCAGATTTTAGAAGGCAAACCTTAT
This sequence comes from Atribacterota bacterium, assembly GCA_030599445.1. GTDB lineage: Bacteria > Atribacterota > Phoenicimicrobiia > Phoenicimicrobiales > Phoenicimicrobiaceae > Sediminicultor. Next base: position 2,101 of record JAUVOA010000084.1, read on the forward strand.
AAAAAGTTACTTTCGTCAGAAAAGCTACAACAATCAGAGATAGATTTAGTCAATACTGATCCCAAAAAAACACAATATTACGGAAGGATTGTACTGGATAATTGTGGAAGAATTAATCCCGAAGAAATTGAAGAGTATATTGGAACAGGTGGATATCAAGCATTGGGGATGGCCTTGAAAGAGAAAAAACCTGAAGATATTATTAAAATAGTAAAGGATTCTGGCCTTAAAGGAAGAGGTGGTGCTGGATTTCCCACTGGCTTAAAATGGTCTTTTGCTGCTCAGGAAAAAGAAAGTCCAAAATATGTTATCTGCAATGCGGACGAAGGAGAACCAGGTACTTTTAAAGATCGATTAATTATGGAAGGTGACCCTCATAAGATTTTAGAAGGAATGGCCATTTGCGCATATGCTATAGGAGCTAATATTGGATATATTTATATTCGTGGAGAATACCAGCTTTCTATTCAGAGATTAGAAAAAGCAATAAAAGAGGCTGAAAAATTAGGTCTTTTGGGTAAAAATATATTTGATACAGATTTTGATTTCGAGGTGAAGATAAAAATTGGAGCAGGTTCTTACGTTTGTGGAGAAGAAACTGCTCTCCTAAATTCAATGGAAGGTTTTCGAGGAGAACCCAGACTTAAACCACCATTTCCTGCTAAATCAGGATTCTTGTCCAAGCCAACCAATTTAAATAATGTGGAGACCCTTGCAAATATTCCCCCTATTATTTTAAATGGTGCTGAATGGTTTAGAAAATTTGGGACAGAGGATTCCCCAGGTACTAAAGTCTATTCTATATTAGGACATATAAACCGTCCTGGCTTAATTGAAGTTCCCATGGGGATTACCTTAAGGGAGATTATTTATGATTATGCAGGAGGTATGTCTTCCGGGGAATTTAAAATGGCTCAAATAGGAGGCACTGCTGGTGGTATACTTCCTATAGAACTTTTAGATGTACCCCTTGATTACCTATCCCTTCAAATAGAAGGACATAATCTAGGTTCCGGGGCAATATTAATTATGAATGAAACAGTTCCAGTGGTTGATTTTTTGGAGTGTTGTATGAAATTTTTTGTTCATGAATCTTGTGGACGATGTTCTATCTGTAGAATAGGAACAAAACAAATGTATGAATCTTTTAAATATTTAAGGGAAAAAGAAGCAAATTATGACGAGCTAAAAAAGATAGAAGAACTAGCTGAAGCGCTTAAGTTAGTAGCCTTCTGTCCCTTAGGACAGTCTGTAGCTTCACCTGTTCTTTCTGCTTTAAAATATTTTAGAGCAGAATTGTCGAAGGAGATAGATTCTAATGAGGACTATGAAACTATTACGAGAGAAATGAGTGATATAGTATTTGATTATTCTTAAAAATAATACCCATAATTACACAGAATAAAAGCTAGATTACATAATGAGATCTCATATAGTTTTTAGTTAGAAGAGTTAGTTTTAATCTGTGTAATCATTTAAAGGAACAATGTAAAAGGAGAAGAAATTAATGATAAATATTACAATGAATAATATGAAGATTGAATCAGAAGAAGGCACAACCATTCTGGATGCTGCTAAAAAAGCGAGAATAAAGATACCTACTCTATGCTATCTTAAAAATGTTCAAGAACCAGGATCGTGTAGGATGTGTGTTGTGGAAATTGAAGGGGTTAGAACACTTCAACCATCTTGCATAACCCACGTTTCAGAAGGTATGAAAATTTATACTAATACTAAAGAAGTACGGGATGCTAGAAAGATTATTTTAGAGTTACTTTTAAGTGATCATCCCTGGGAATGTAATACTTGTGATCGCAATCAGGATTGTGAACTTCAAAAATTAGCAGAGGAGTATGGTATTAAAGAAGTTAGATTTAAGTCTATAAATGAAGAACTACCTTTAGATGAAAGTACACCTGGTATTGTGAGGGATCCGAGCAAGTGTATTTTATGTCGAAGATGTGTTACTGTCTGTCAAGAAATTCAAGAAGTAGGTACCTTATCTCCAAGAGCTCGGGGCTTTGATACAATTATTGCTCCTGGACAAGCAGATTTATTAAGTGAAGCAGTATGTGTTCAATGTGGTCAATGTGCTGCAGTTTGTCCCGTCGGGGCAATTATTGAAAAAGATGATATCGACAAAGTATGGGAAGCAATCGATAATCCAGATAAGTTTGTAATAGTTCAGACTGCTCCTGCCATAAGAGCTGCTTTAGGTGAATGTTTTGATTTAGAGCCAGGTACTTTAGTTAAAGGTAGAATGACTACTGCTCTTAGAATGCTGGGGTTTGATGGAGTGTTTGATACTAATTTTGCCGCTGATTTAACTATTTTAGAAGAAGGGACTGAACTTCTAACCAGATTAAAAAAAGCGATTGTAGATGAAGACAAATCAGTAGCTTTGCCGATGTTTACCTCCTGTTCACCCGGATGGATAAATTATATGGAACATTTTTATCCTGAGTTAATTCCTAATGTTTCTACTTGTAAATCTCCTCAACAGATGTTTGGGGCAGTTGCTAAAACTTATTTTGCTGAAAAAGTTGGAAAGAAAAAAGAAGATATTGTTGTCGTATCTATTATGCCCTGTACCGCGAAAAAATTTGAATGCAACCGAGAAGAAATGACAGATAGTGGAGTAAAAGATGTAGATTATGTGTTAACTACCAGAGAATTAGGAAAATTTATTAAACAGGCAGGAATAGATTTTGTTAATATTCCCGACGAAGAAATGGATGCTCCTCTGGGTATATCAACGGGTGCCGCCGATATATTTGCTAACACCGGAGGAGTTATGGAAGCAGCACTTAGAACAGCCTATGAGATTGTAACCGGAAGAGAATTGCCCTTTGATAAATTGCATGTTGTTCCTATCCAGGGACTCGATGGAGTAAAAGAGGCATCACTAAAAATTGAAGGCACAAAAGAAGAATGGGAATTCTTAGAAGGTGTTACTGTAAATGTTGCAGTTGCCCATGGCCTGGGGAATGCTAAAAAGATAATAGAAGAAATTAAATTTGGCAAGAAACATTATCATTTTATAGAAATTATGACCTGCCCCGGTGGTTGTATTGGCGGAGGTGGACAACCAAGAATGACTACTGATGAAATAAGAAAGGCCAGGATTCAGGCCATATATAAAGAGGATGAAGGCAGAGAATACCGGAAGTCCCATGACAATCCTGCATTAAAGGTTCTTTATGAGGAATTTCTTGGAAAACCTCTGGGAGAAAGATCTCATCATTTACTACATACCAAATATTTTAATAAAAAAGATGAAAATGTTTAGGTTATTTGTTACCATAAAATATAAAAATGAAATAAAAAGCAGTGATCTTTTAAAATAAAATAGATAACAAAAGAAAAATTAATCATTGATTGCCTGCGAGAGAGGAAGAATTCTTCTAACCTTAAGGGGAAATCGTAAATTTCTGAGACAATTAAAGGGGTTTGATTTCTTAACTTAAGGTTATATAATCAGACCTCTTTTTATTTATTTTTTAAAAATCAGAAAGAGGAGGAGGAAAATGTCTAAACGGATCGGAACAGTTACTATTATTATAGCTGATAGGATCAATCAATCTGCTAGAGTTAACGAGATTTTAAGTAAGCATGCAGACCTCATTATTGGACGAATGGGTTTACCTTATTTTCCTAAAAAGATTAGTATCATCTGTCTAATTGTAAATGGTTCAACTGATCAATTAGGGTCTTTAACCGGTCAATTAGGTTCTATGGAGGGAGTTCAGGTTAAATCAGCTATGGTAAAAGAATAGTTATGTGGTAATTGTTAAGTTTTTAAAATTAAATTATAAAGAATAGAAAATAGAAAAAGAAAGAAATAATTATTTTAAAAAATTTATTGAAAAGGATACTAATTTAAATGGAAAATAATAAAATCAAATTTATTACTCGGACTGGAATATTATTAGCGGTAGCTTTAGTTGTACAGATGGGAGGATTTCCCCAACCAGTAACCGGTCCACTAATTAACACAATACTTTATTTAGCTGCCTTATTGGTGGGAAGTTGGAGTGGAATCATTATAGGTCTTTGTACACCGGTTATTGCTTTTATGAGGGGTATTTTACCAGCACCTTTGGGTCCAATGATTCCTTTTATTGCTCTGGGCAACGGTGTTTTAGTGATTGTTTTTAGTCTATTAAAAGGAAAAAATAAAATTTTAGGAATTATTATTGCTTCCTTGGTTAAGTATTTAATTTTGTTTACAGTGGTAAGTTATATTGTAGATGTACCAGATAAGATAGCTAAAGTTATGAGTTTACCTCAATTGTTTACTGCTCTATCAGGTGGAGCAATTGCTATATTGGCGTATAAAGCTTTATGGGCTATCGGTATAGATAGAACAAAAGAAACTCCGAAAGACATAAAATAATGACATTCATGAAATTTTCAATGAACATAAAGTTTAGATTTTGCGGAAATTAATTTTTCTTAAGTTTATATTGGATTTTACCTCCTTATGAGATATAATTAATTCATATATAGAATATTTATGGTCACCGTTAAAGGGTATCGAGGGTTAAGCGAAGTTTATTCAGGTTATATTCATTAATAAATTTTAATAATAATAACAAGTTAGAGGTTTATAACTTTTTATTAGTAAATGGAGAAAAAGAAATGGAACAGCAGGTTGACAATTTGTTAGAAGAATTTACTCT
>JAUVOA010000148.1 GCA_030599445.1 Atribacterota bacterium
CAAACAATGTTTTAGTTTTTACAATAGAATCAATACCTTTTTTAATTACTAAATAAGATTCATTCCAAGGGATGTTTTCTATCTTTCCCGTCTGTTTCACTAATACCTTAATTCATCGTTACCCGGTAAAAGAGACTGCTTATGAATCTGTAAAAACAGGTCATTCAGCGAAACTATAGAAAAGGATAGATAAGGAGGTAATTTCATGAGAGCAATAAGCAAGGTAGCACCAGAATGGTGGGATTATACAACTTTAGACAGGGGAATATTGGACGATGTAGAAAAACTTAAGCCTAAAGACATTCAGGAGTTTTCCAGGGAAGGTTTTATAGTTAAATTTTACGACACAGTTGAGGAATTTTATCTTGCAGAAGCACTTGAATATGTAAGCGCATGGCAAGAAGCTACAGAAAATGAGCCAGTTGGGATCTGCGGTCCTGTAGGTCCTACAGAGCAGCTCCCATTAGTTGCAAGAATTGTGAATGAATTAAATATAAATTTAAGGCATTGCCACTTTTGGGGTATGGATGAATGGGTTGTTAACGGAAAAGAAGTTGGGTTGAATTTTCCTCTTGGATTTGCAAAGACTAATATGGATCTTTGTTTTAATAGGATAAAAAGAGAGCTGCGAATACCTGAAGAAAACATTCATTTCCCCGAAGCAGATACTGCTAAATACAAAGAATCATGGAACCATGCACGATGTATTGTGATGCAAGGAGGACAGGGTGAAATAAAGCACTGGGCATTCAATGAACCGCCCAAAAGAGAAGGTAAATATAGAGACAATCCTCCATTACCTGAAGAATACAGGAAACTTGAAACACGGATTGTTGATCTGCACCCAATGACTATTATTCAGAATGCACGAACATCGGGAGGTGGCGTTGTGCAAAATGTGCCTACACAGGCTATGACAGTTGGTCCTGTTGAGACCTGGAAGGCAGAGAAGGTTTCCATTTGGCATTCTGGTCAACATGACAATCCTTTTGGTATAAGGCTTACAGCGCTTATGATATCAAAGAAGATTTCTGATTCTTCAGTGCCAATGTCCCTTTTGGCGGATCATCCGAATGTGCAGTTCAATTATTTGCGTTCAGGTGTTGGTACTTGTGAAGCGGAAATGCATTAAGGAGTATAGAGATGGCAAAACGTGTATTTGCAATAGCAGCACACCCGGACGATATAGAATTTATGATGGCAGGAACCATGATGCTTTTAAAGGAGAGAAGTTATGAACTGCACTATATGACGGTTGCAAACGGTTCATGCGGGACGGCAGAGCACGATAGAGAGACAATTATCCAAATTAGACGGCAGGAATCAATAAATGCTGCTGAATTTATAGGTGCGGTTTATCATGAAAGTTTGTGCGATGATATAGAGATATTCTATGAGAAAAAACTACTTACCAGACTTGGGTCTGTTATAAGGGAAGTTGCTCCTGAGATTTTACTTGTGCCTTCACCAGTTGATTATATGGAAGATCATGTGAATACAAGTCGTTTAGCAGTAACAGCAGCATTCTGCAGGGGTATGATAAATTTCCCTGTCAGCCCTCCGAGAGAGACAGTTGACCATGATGTCACAATATACCATGCTTTACCTTATGGACTCAGAGATCAACTAAGGAGAGCTGTCAGAGCGGAAATCTATGTAGATATAACAGAGGCAATGAAGAACAAAGAACAGATGTTGGTAATGCACAAAAGCCAGAAGGAGTGGCTGGATAAAAGTCAGGGAATAAATTCCTACATAATAACAATGACCGGCCTTGCCAAGCAGGCAGGAAAACTTTCCGGTAGATATGAGTATGCTGAAGGATGGCAAAGACACTTTCATCCTGGTTTTTGTTCAGAGAATGCGGATCCCTTGTCAGATGTGCTTAAAGGTAAATGTTTTGTTGATTATTCATAAAAACTTTGGAAAAAGTAAGTTTATAAATAAAGGACTGATAAAATGCAGAGAACCGGGGATTTAAAATTAATTCAAGAATTAAATAGATCTATTATTCTTAAGACGATACGACATTATGGCCCTATTTCCCGAAGTGAAATCGCTAAAAGGAATAAAATAAGCCCTACAACGGTGACTGCTGCAGTAAGAAAATTGCTTCAGCAGGAATTGGTGTATGAGGATAGTGTGGGAGTGTCCAGTGGTGGTAGAAAACCTATTCTTGTTCGATTTTCTACAGAAAGTCGATTTATTATCGGGGTCGCTATTACTAATTCCTCTATTAAAATTGCTAAAATTAATTTAGACGCAAAAGTCCGTAGACAAAAGATATTTCCTATTCATAATCTAAGAGGGGAGTTAATTGTTGATTATTTTTTAAAGTCAATTGGTCAGTTTTTAGAGGAGTATTCTGATTTAACAAAATGCATTGGGATTTCGATTATCTTTCCCGGAATTATTAATGTAGAAAAAGGAATAATTTATGAAAATACAAAATTGAAATTAAAAAATATTCCTCTGAAAGAAATGGTGGAAAAAAGATTTAAACTAAAAACCTGGTTAGAAAATGATGCCAACGCAATTGCCTTAGCTGAAAAACAATTTGGAGCGTATAAAAAATTTAAAAATTTAGTTTATATTACGATAGGAGATGGGGTAGGAGCTGGAATTATAGTAAATGGGTCTATCGTTCGTGGGTGTAGTGGCGGAACAGGAGAATTCGGACACACAAGTATAGATAGAAATGGTAAATATTGCGATTGTGGGAACAGGGGCTGCCTTGAAAATTACATTAACTGGCCTGCTATCTACTCCAAAGTATTGTCTTCTGTGGCACAAGGAAAACATACAATGATGTTGGAATTAGCAAAAGGAGATATAAATCGGGTTACCCCTTCTATTTTTCGTTATGCGTTAAAAAAAGATGATCAATTAGCCAAAGAAATTATGGAGGAGACTTCAGGATATCTGGCAACCGGGATTGTTAATTTAATTAATTTGTTAAATCCGGACATAATAATTTTTGGGGGGAAGGTTGCTTATGATAATCATTTTCTGCTTTCCCGGGTAAAGAAATTAGTGTATAAACAAGCCATGGATATTTTAACTGATAACTTAAAAATTTGTTCAACTTCTTTGGGAGAGGATTTTAGAATGATTGCTGCTGCGACTATCCCCTTACAGGAGATATTTCATTTTTCTGTTTTTTCTTAGTTAAAATGTAAAATAAATGTACAAAAATAATAAAGGTGTAAAATTAGGATATTAAAATCATTGGTTATTTAGTTAGAAAGAACGGTTTTTCGCTAAAAGGAACAAAAAAGAGGAAGAGTTATAAAATTTTTAGAATACTGAATTAATTAAACTGAAAGTATTTATGATATATAAAAGAAAGGTCATGAATAAATTATGTCTTACAATTTAATTCCTTTAATAAAACTCCGAGTAATTCCTCCGCTTGATGATAATTTTCGTCCGGCTGTTTTATGGAACCATGCTTTTCTTGGCCATGTTCGTAATTCGAAGAAAAGCGTTCCTTTATTAATTGCTATTAAAAAGGGAGATAATACTGCTTCGGTTTACAAAACCCAGATTTTTTCTAATGAATCTAAATTTGCTTCATTAAATCATTTTTATGTAGAACGATTAATAAAAACACTTTTGTGGATACATGGTGGATACAAAATTACTATAGGAGGGGCTAATGAAATCGGGGAATATATTAAAAAACTATATTCTTATAAAGGTAAACGTGCTTTTGATGCAAATTTTATGTCTAATATATATGAAAAGCCTTTTTCTGTAGTGGTTTGTAATGCCGAACAAGTACTTCCTTTAAAAGAAAAATTAATTCCTTTAAATCGCCAACTTAAAGGATGTCGTATCGGTTTTGATCTTGGAGCTAGTGATAGAAAAGTAAGTGCGGTAATAGATGGGAAAGCAGTCTTTAGTGAGGAAGTAGTATGGAACCCTAGCGCACAAACTAATCCGGATTATCATTACCACGAAATTATGTCTATGCTGCATCGTGCTGCGGCTCATATGCCTCATGTTGATGCTATAGGAGGAAGCTCTGCAGGGATCTATATAAATAATCGCGTAATGAGTGCTTCAATATTTCGTGGAATTTCTCCTGATCTTTTTAAAAAAAGAGTTAAAAATATTTTTTTAGCTATACAAAAGGAATGGGACGTGCCTTTGGAGATAATAAATGATGGAGAAGTTACTGCGTTGGCTGGTTCTATGTCTTTGAAGGTAAATTCAGTATTAGGCATTGCTATGGGTTCTAGCGAAGCAGGAGGATATATCAATAAAGATGGAAATATTACCGGATGGTTAAATGAATTGGCTTTTGTACCTATTGATTTTAATGCTGAAGCACCTACTGATGAGTGGTCTGGTGATCAAGGGTGTGGAGTTCAATATTTCTCACAGGTAGCGGTTATACGACTTGCTAAAAAGGCAGGGATTCTTTTTAATGAAAAACTAACTTCTGCCGAGAAGTTAAAATCTATTCAGGAACTCACGGTTAATGGAGATGACCGAGCACGAAAGATTTTTGAGACAATTGGTTGCTATTTAGGTTATGGTATTGCTTATTATGCTGATTTTTATGATATAAAACACATATTAATATTAGGCCGGGTTACTTCAGGAGAAGGCGGTCAAATAATTCTACAAAAGGCAGAGCAGGTACTAAAGGAAGAATTTCCAGAGCTTTCCAAGGAGATTATTCTTCATCTTCCTGATGAATCCAATAGA
>JAUVOA010000116.1 GCA_030599445.1 Atribacterota bacterium
CTGGTGGCCGACAATGGGTGATGGATATATGATGATGACAATGGCTGCTGCTTTTGTAGGAGGTACTTCCATGGCCGGTGGAGAAGCTAGCATCTTTGGTACTTTCCTTGCTTCCTTCCTTATTGGTTCCCTGGAAGCAGGTATTGTTGCTTCAGGTCTTTCTGGTTTCTGGACACGATTTATTTGTGGGCTTTTAATTATAATTTCAGTAACCATTCATACCCTGGTAAAGAGAAAAAAATAGAGTAGAAGTAAACTTTGTATATGGCAGCAATTAACAAATAAAAAATTCTTTTATATTTTAAAAATGTTGAAAAAAATATAATCTATAAAATTTATTATTAGAGGGAGTTCAATATGAATCATCGTGAAAGAGTGTTAATGGCTCTTAACCACAAAACTCCTGATAGATGCCCGATGCAAATAAGTTTTACCCCGGAATTTGCAAAAAGATTAGACAAGGAAATGAAAATTCAAGGAGAAGATAGTCACAATCCCCACGGGGGAGGGAATTCCTATAAATTGGAATTAGCTTTAGATGAAGATATGCTTCTAACTTCGGTAGGATGGGCTAATTCTTATTATCAGGATGGTTTTAAAAACGGAGAAGAATATGTTGATGAATGGGGTATAAGATGGAAGGTTATTCAATATGATACTAAGTATGGAAAAGGTAAATATACTGAAATTATCGGACACCCCTTAGCAAATGATGATACTGTAAATACTTATACAGTTCCTGATCCTAATCGTCAGGAATTATATAGAGAAGCTCAAAAACTGATAGATAATTATAAAATAGATTATTTCATTGTTGGAGTTACTGTAACCACAATTTTTGAAACTGCTTGGGCATTAAGGGGAATGGAAAAGCTACTGATGGATTTTATAATAAATCCTGGTTTAGCTGAAGAAATATTAAATATACCTTATCATTACCATCTTACCGCTGCAAAAAAATTAACTGAGATGGGAGTCGATATGATTTGGATAGGGGATGATGTTGGAACACAAAGGGCAATGATATTTTCGCCACAAATTTGGAGGAATTTTTTTAAACCAAAGATGGCTGATTTTATTTCTGAAATAAAAAAAATCAATCCTACTTTAAAAGTAGCTTATCATTCTGATGGTGTAATTTATCCTATTATACCTGATTTAATAGAGATTGGGGTAGACGTTCTGAATCCCATACAACCTGCTGCCATGGATCCTTATAAATTAAAAAAAGAATATGGAGATAAATTGTGTTTTTGGGGTACATTGGATGAACAGTATACCCTGCCTTTTGGCTCACCGGGCGAAGTAAGAAAAGAGGTATTGTCTCGAATCAATCTGGTGGGTAAGCAGGGAGGCTTAGTTATAGGTCCGACGCATAATATACAGCTTGATACACCTATGAACAATTTTTGGGTTATGGTAAATACTATAAGAAAGACTTATTATTAAGTAGTATGGGTATTTTATTAAAAAAGTGTCATTGGGTTATTAATATTTAAGGGAGGGTTTAAATGATTAACATTCCTAAAGTAAAACTTGGGATAGTTGCTGTAAGTCGTGACTGTTTTCTTGTTGAACTTAGTAGAAGTAGGAGAAAAGCTGTTATGAAGGCGTGCAGTAAAAAGGGAATTTTGATTAAGGAAATTAAGACAGCTGTTGAAAACGAAAAAGATGTTTTGAATGCCTTAAAAGATTTGGAAGAGGCAGAAGTTAATACATTAATATTATATCTGGGTAATTTTGGCCCTGAAGGCCCAGAAACAATGCTTGCTCAAAAGTTCTCAGGACCTACTATGTTTGTTGCTGCGGCAGAAGAAACCGGAGAGAATTTAGTAAGTGGTCGCGGAGATGCATACTGTGGTATGCTGAACGCTTCATATAATCTGGAACTAAGAAAATTAAGTCCTTATATTCCTGAATATCCTGTTGGTACGCCTGAAGAGATAGCAGAAATGATATTGGACTTTGAAAGTATAGCCAGAATATTACTTGGGCTTAAAAAACTCAAGATAATAAGCTTTGGTCCAAGACCTCAGGACTTCCTTACATGTAATTCGCCTATAAAACCTCTGTATGATTTAGGTATAGAAATAATGGAAAATTCAGAATTAGATCTTTTCGAAGCTTTTAACAATCATGAAAATGATTCAAGGATATCAGAAGTAGTTAAAAATATGGAAAAAGAACTGGAAGACGGAAACAGGTATTCAGGAATACTGCCCAAACTTGCACAGTATGAGCTCACATTGAAAGATTGGATGGAGCAGAACCTTGGGGCATCTGAATTTGCGATCTTTGCTAATAAATGTTGGCCTGCCTTCCAAACTCAATTTGGGTTTGTACCTTGTTATGTGAATTCAAGGTTTGCTATGAGAGGAATACCTATATCTTGCGAAACAGATATATATGGTGCCTTGAGTGAATATATAATTACTCTTGCTACTAATTTGCCGGCTACATTACTTGATATAAACAATACAGTACCGAAGGATATGTATGAAGAGAATGTAGAAAAGGTAAAGAATTATAAACTAAACGACCTATTTATGGGGTTCCATTGTGGAAATACTCCCATTTGTTATATAAAGAATGCTGAAATGAAATATCAATTAATTATGCATAGATTGCTTGAGCCAAATAAGGACCCTGATATTTCCAGAGGTACACTTGAAGGAACCATAATTCCTGGAGATATTACACTGTTTAGACTGCAAGGTACAGCTGATTATGAATTGAGGAGTTATATTGCTCAAGGTGAAGTACTTGATATAAATCCGAAATCCTTTGGAGGAATTGGTGTATTTGCTGTTAAAGAAATGGCAAGGTTCTATCGCCATATACTTATTGCAAAAAGATTTCCTCATCATACAGGTATAGCATTTAAACATGTAGGCAAGGTTTTATTTGAAGCTATGAAGATGTTGGGTATAAATGATGTAGCTTTTAATCAACCTTCAAATCTACCATATAGGAACGAGAATCCATTTGCCTAAATTTTAAAGCTGAAAATATTATAAGTATGAATAGCAAATATTTGTGCTCTTAAAAGTGATAAAGTAAAGAAAATAGAATATACAATTTATTTTTTGTTAAATTGGAGAAAAGCAAAAATGATAAAACCCGATAAGTATTTACCAAAATATTATCAACTAAAAGAATATCTAAAGCAGATGATTCAAAATGGAGATATTATTCCAGCGCAAAAGTTGCCTTCAGAAAGTGATCTTGTCCGTCAGTTTAAAATAAGCAGACATACTGTTCGTCATTCTTTTAGTGAGTTAGAAAATGAAGGATGGATATATAGAGAACAAGGGAAAGGTACTTTTTGCGCCTACAGAGGAAGTAAAAAAGAGCAGAAAATAGCTGTTCTAACCACATATATTTCTAACTATATTTTTCCTTATATTATTAGAGGCATTGAGGAAACATTGTGTGAATCAGGTTTTTCATTTAGTATTGCCAGCACAGGCAATGATAAACGCAAAGAAGAAGAATGTATGAAAAGATTCTTAGAACAAGATATATCTGGTATAATTGTGGAGCCGACAAAAAGTGCTAAACCAAATATCAATCAAAAATACTTTCAGGAACTAGATAAACGCAATATCCCATATATACTATTACATGCCACATATCCTGATTTAGATTCCGCATATGTAATTATGGATGACGAAAAAGGTGGCTTTATTGCTACACAATATTTATTAAAGCTAGGTCATAAAGATATAGCTGGAATATTTTTATCTGATGATTTACAAGGTATAAGACGACAGGCTGGTTTTTTGTCTGCTTTAAAGAAATATAATGTTAATATAAATAATGAATTTTTAGGCAATTATAAAACTGAGCAGATGTTTTCTTATCCATACAATTTCACTATGAACTTGTTGAAAAAGAAAAACCGACCAACTGCTATTGTTTGTTATAATGACCAAATAGCTATTCAGGTTATAGAGGCTATTCGTCGTAATAACTTGAAGATTCCCGGGGATATTTCGTTAGTAGGATATGACAATTCAAATTTAGCAGTTGCTACTGAGGTAAAATTGACAACTGTTAAACATCCGAAAGAAGAGATGGGCAAACGGGTTGCACGCATGATAGTGGATATGATTAATGGGAAGGTAAAGATGCCGTGTTTTGTGTATCAACCGGAGCTTATTATACGAAGCTCTTGTAAAGTATTACCAAAACAAGATAAAATTCGTTAAGAGTATCCTTATAAGGAAACTTTCTTTGGCTTTAATTATGTTAATATGAAAGAAAAATTGTGTTGAGAGGACGATAGGCATGTTGGAGAATCTAAAAGAGGAAGTATACAAGGCGCACATGAACCTTTGGAAGAATAGATTAGTCATGTGGACATCCGGGAATGTAAGTGGTAGGGATCCTAAAACTGATCTTGTTGTTATCAAACCGAGTGGAGTGTCTTACGACAAATTGTCACCTGATAATTTGGTAATTGTTGATTTAAATGGCAAGATCATAGAAGGACAATTAAGACCATCGGTAGATACGACAACTCATCTTTACATCTATAAACATATGCCGGATGTTATCTCTGTAATCCATACTCATTCCATTTATGCCAGTGCTTTTGCCGCTATAGGCAAGCCAATTCCGGTTTGCCTTACAGCTATGGCAGATTTCTTCGGTGGTGATATACCCGTAGGGGGACTTGTACTGATAGGAGAAGAAGAGATAGGCAAGGAAATTGTTAGGAAGATCGGTAACTTAAAAGCTATAATAATGAAAAATCACGGACCTTTCACTATAGGAAAAAGTGTTAGCGAGGCTTTAAAAGCTGCAATATTTTTAGAAGAAAGTGCAAGAACTCTAATCATGGCTAAAATTCTGGGAGAACCTCAATCTATTCCAGAATCTATAGTAAATAAACTTCACAAAAACTATATTGAAAAATATGGGCAATAAAGGAGATAAAAATATGCATAACAAAAATCTTTTAGGTACAGATATAGGTACACAGGGCACAAAAACAGTACTGGTAAATCCTGATGGTAAAATAATCTCTTCTGCATTTTCTGAGTATGATGTAATAAAACCAAAACCTTCCTGGGCAGAACAATGGCCGGATCTATGGGTAAAAGCCACCTTTGATACAATTAGAGATACATTAGAGAAATCAAAAGTGAAACCTTCCGATATCGCCGGGATTGCCTTGAGTGGACTTTATGGTGGCTCGGGTATACCAGTTGATAAAGATATGGAGCCTATAAGACCCTGCCTTATATGGATGGATAGGCGGGCAACAGATGAAGTGCAATGGGTAAAGGAAAACGTTGATAAAAATAAGATATTTGAAATTACTGGTAATTATGTTGATTCTTACTATGGATTTACAAAGATGATGTGGATTAAGAATAATGAGCCGGATAATTGGAAAAAGATATCCCAGTTTATAACCCCTAAAGATTATGTCATATACAAATTAACCGGAGAAAATATTACAGACTTTTCATCTGCCGGTAATATTGGTGGAGTCTTTGATATTAAAAAAAGAACTTGGTCAAAAGAGATGTGTAATATACTCGGTATCCCTATATC
>JAUVOA010000009.1 GCA_030599445.1 Atribacterota bacterium
TATTGCTTCCTCCTCTTATTCTCTGGTAGATTATAACCGTTGTGGGATACCTTTAGCGGAAGTTGTTACTGAACCAGATCTTCATTCTTCAGAGGAAGCACGAATATTCTTGATGAAATTAAGGAGTATAGTACAGCATTTGGGTGTATGTGATGGAAATATGGAAGAAGGTTCATTACGAAGTGATGTAAATATTTCAATAAGGAAGGCAAAATCTAGGAACTTGGGAACTAAAACAGAAGTAAAAAATTTAAACTCTTTTAGAGCAGTTAAAAAAACTTTACAATTTGAAGTAGCAAGACAAAAAAAACTTTTAAATGAAGGAAAAAAGGTAATCCAAGAAACCAGACACTGGGATGAATCAAAAAATATTACTCTTTCAATGAGAAGTAAAGAAGAGGCGCATGATTATCGTTATTTTCCTGAGCCGGATCTCCTGCCTCTTAAAGTAGATATAAAAATAATTGACGAGATCAGGAAAAACCTTCCTGAATTACCCGAAGCAAGAAGAGAGCGGTTTATTAAAAATTATCAAATTCCCAGATATGATGCCGAGATATTAACTTCGAGCAAATCATTGGGTGATTATTACGAAAAAGCCACTTCCTTATATCATAATAGCAAAGTTTTAAGTAATTGGATTATGGGAGAATTAATTCGACATTTAAATGAAAAAAAAGTAGAAATAGAAGATTCTCCTATTTCTCCAGAAAAATTAGTTGGGATGCTAAAATTAATGGATGAAGGAATAATTAGCGGTAAGATGGCTAAAGATGTCTTTGAAAAAATGTTTAAAACCGGGAAAGACGCCTCTCAAATCGTAAAAGAAAGTGGAATTACTCAGATTACCGATGAAGATGAATTATTTGAAGTAATAGATAAAGTGATTAAGGAAAACTCCAAATCGGTAGATGATTTTAACAAAGGGAAAGAAAAAGCTTTAAACTATTTAGTGGGTCAAGTTATGCGTTATACTAAGGGAAGAGCAAAACCAGATTTTGTTTTTGAAGCTATAAAACAGAGGATAAAAGAATAAGACGATAATATGAAATTACCTAAAATGCTAAGTCATTATACTGAATTACCCAAAAGCATCTATATATTATTTTTTGCTCGAATGGTAAACTCTATGGGGGCTTTTGTCTACCCTTTTTTAACTATATATTTAACTAAAACTCTATCACTGGATGAAGGAAAAGCCGGTTATCTGGTAATGCTTGCCATTGCAGCTCACGCCCCGGGCTTATTAGTAGGAGTAGATTAGCTGACTGGTTAGGAAGAAAGAAAATCCTTCTTTTATTTCAGGGTCTGGCAGCAATTTGCCTTATACCTTGCGCATTTTTAAATAATCCATTTTTAATTCCAAGGTTGTTGATTTTGTCTGCATTTTTTCATGGAGCGGCTCAACCTGCCAGCACAACTATGACTACAGATTTAACCAATCCGAACAACCGAAAGGCTGCCTTCTCTATTTTGTATTTAGGTAATAATATCGGTTTTGCTGTGGGACCATTAATTGCGGGTTTTCTCTATAATAATTATTTAATGTGGATATTTTTAGGAGATGCTGCCACTACATTTACTTCCTTAGTTTTGGTCTATCTATTTATTAAAGAGACTCTTCCCTCAAAAGAAAAGATAGAAGAGAGTTTTAAGCTGGAAAATAATTATGAAAAAGCCGAAAAGGGTAATTTGTGGCAAGTTTTATGGAAAAGACCCAGGCTTTTATTATTTACCCTGATATCTCTAATTTATAGTTTTGTTTATGCCCAAACAACTTTTAGTATTCCCATTCAAGTTGTTGAGCTATTTGGAGACAAGGGTCCTAAGATGTTTGGTGTAATTATGACCACTAATGCTCTTGTAGTATCTTTTCTGACCATAGTTATAATAAGCCTTACCCATAAAATAAAACCAGTGCTTAATGTAACTTTAGCCGGAGTATTTTACGCTATAGGGTTTGGTATGATATTTTTTATAAACGGCCGCCTACCTTGGTTATTGTTTTCTACGATAATTTGGAGTATAGGAGAAATATTAGTAACTACCAATACTAATGTTTATATTGCAAATCATACTCCGATGTCTCATCGAGGGAGATTTAATGCGGTTATACCGGTTATAATGGGAGTAGGATTTGCAATAGGGCCATTAATTGCGGGGAATTTCATAAGAAAATATGGGATTATTAATATTTGGCCTGCAATATGCTTTTTAAGTATAGTAGCAGCAGTATTAATGTATTTTCTATATTTCAGTGAAAAGAAGAGAAAACAAGTTTAATTTATCAACTTTAGAAGTTTTTTCATAACAATTTTTAATGAATTTTTTATTTTAATTATTTTATTACCCCTTTTTAAAGAGATTAAAAAATCTATCCTGATAATATTCGAATAATCCCCAATTATCCAGTTCTTCTTTTAATTTAACCGGTTCCAATTCTCCTTTTTCCACTAATTTAAATAATTTTTCTATTTCTTCTCGGGCAGCTACCGGGACACCATATCTATCTTTAGAGATAATAGCTTGACCAATCTGGTTTACGCCTATAAACCCTCTTCTTTTAAAATCAGGTATTTGAGCGGAATCAACACTTCTAACCATCATATCTAAAATAAACTTCGAAAGAGAAACGTCCCACAGACCGGCTACACCCTTAATAACCGCACAAAGAGAATCTCCCTTTTTATCTATTTCATTGTTAATATTTTCTGCTGCGGATGACAAAGGACCGGAAACAAAATTCATTTCATCAAGTTCTTTATTTATTTTAAATTTATAAAGAATTCCCGCTAAATCAGGATATTGGTTGGCAAGTATTTCAAATGCCTTTTTAGCTTCGCCGCTAAACCCTTCTATCCTAAACATATAAGAAGGAGTAAGTAGTTTGGGTTGATACCAGCTAACTTTCCCTTCCCTAACTACAGTTTCTAAATTATCCTTGGTAAATTCAGAATATATCGGTTCGGTTAGCACATAATAATGAATTATCGAAGAACCAAAGGTGGATATTAATTGTTTGGGTCTTCTTAATATTTCAGTATGTTCAAAGGCATATTTTATTCTTTCATCCATATTCATTTTTACTCCTACTTGATTCAGAAAAATAATCTAATCTTTTTCTAAAAAAAATTATAGATAATTTATAGCCAATACGAAATTATTCTGCCCTTTGTATTTCGTCTTGTTCTTTCTTTCTTAACGCGATACGCGAAATGAATTTATTATGATCCTCGGCTTCTATTATCTTTTATCTTTACGAGATACGATTCACGAAATACTTATTATTATGATTTCTGTACCCTATCTTCTTACTTTCCTTTCTTAACTATTCACTAATCAATAACGACTATTCACTATTTTATAATCTACATGACAAAAAAAGTATTTTAATATATAATGTTACCACTAATATTTTACTACAAAAAGAAGGCTTATGCTACATTTTCAGTCAAATTGATAATAAATAATTTGTAATTTATAATAATTATATTAAATTTAAAAAGAGAGAAGGGGATTTTTATCCGTAAAATTATTATTGGAGTTATGGGAGGAGGAGAAATAGTTAATGCTGGTGATTATGAAGATGCACGCCGTTTAGGTGGTTTAATTGCGAAGGAAAGGTGGATTTTGTTAAATGGAGGAAGAGCTTCGGGAATTATGAAGGCCTCAGCTCGAGGTGCAAAAGAAAATGGCGGGCTAACAGTTGGTATTTTACCAGGCAATGACCCTACATGGGCTTCTGAATATATCGACATTCCCATATTGACCGGGATAGGTTTTGCCCGGAATTACATCAATGTTTTAACCAGCAAAGTGGTAGTAGCTCTTCCTGGAAGAACCGGCACCATTTCAGAGATTGCTTTGGCTTTAAATGTTGGGAAAAAAGTGATTTCTTTAAATTTTGACTTGGGTACTTTGTTTAAAAAATATGAAGAGGAAAAACAATTAATATATGCTAAGGAGCCAGAAGAAGTGATAAAGTTAATTAAAAAAATATTAAGAAGTAATTTAGATAAGGGAGTTGGGAAAAATGTCTAAGATATTAATGAGAGTAGATGGTGCCTGTTATCCCAATCCAGGAAATATGGCAATCGGGATAGTAATTTATAAAGATGGGGAATTATTTAATAAAATAAGTGAAGCCATTGGTTATGGAACTAATAATATTGCTGAATATAAAGCCTTAATTAGAGGGTTAGAAGAAGTAAAAAAAATAAATCCCAAGAGAATAGATGTATATTGTGATAGCCAATTGGTAGTTAAACAATTAAATAAAAAATATAAAGTTAAGAATAAAGGAATAATTCCATTATTTAATCGGGTTGAAGAAATTATTCGTACTATTCCGTGTAAAATATATTTTATCTGGGATAGAAGAGATAACAACGTTGTGGCTGATGGCTTGGCTAAAAAAGCTTTGGTCGAAGAAGAAATAGTAAAAAGGGAAAAGGCAGCTAAAGATTTAAAAGTAGAAAGAAAAGATGATTATTTTTTAGTAAGTAGTTCAAAATCAGGAAAGTCTTATAAGGTAGATATAAATATCCCTCAGTGCGAATGTATAGATTTTTTAAGAAGAGCTCGGAAATTAAAACTCGAGTGTAAGCATATAATGGCAGTCCGAACTTTTCTACAAGAAGCGGAAAGAAAAAGAGAGGCCAAGGATAGGCCAAAGATAAATATTTTAGTGCTCAGTAAGATGGTAAAGCCACAAGTATGGGAGAAGGCTTTTAATGAATTAAATAAAAAAGTAAAAATTAATTTAAAGCTTATTATCCCTAAAGCAAATAAAAGAGGGATTATTAAAAAATATCTAAAGGAAGTTGAAGTGGCAATAGGAGGAACTTTTAGTAAAGGAGACCTTGAACAGGCTAAAAAATTAAAATTAATTCAAATTCCTTTTGCGGGAGTGGATAAACTGGATTTTGATTTATATAAAAATTGTCAAGGAATTTATATCTGCAACATACATTCTAACAGAACTGCAGTTGCCGAACATGCCTTTGCCCTTATTTTAGCTTTAGCAAAAAATATTGTCACTAATGATAGAGATTTAAGGTTGGGTAGATGGCATGGGTTTTCTACTAAGGAACCTACCGTTCAACTTCAGGGGAAAAGTTTAGGAATAGTAGGTTTAGGTTCAATTGGATGGGAGATTGCTAAAATTGGTTATGCATTAGGTATGAAGGTATTTGCTTTAAAAAGGAAGATAGAAGAGAAGGATTCAGAAAAGAAAAATATTTTGGAATTTCTGGGGGAGAAAAAGGATTTAGAAAAAGTGATTAAAGAATCAAATTTTATTGTTGTAGCTGTCCCTCTTACTCGGGAAACTAAGGGATTAGTTGGAAAAAAAGAGTTAAAGTTAATGAAGGGAAAATATCTTATAAATATTTCCCGAGGTGTAGTAATAGATGAGGAAACTTTGTTTAAATCTTTAAAAGAAGGTAATATTACCGGAGCAGCAATAGATACCTGGTATCAATATTCTTCTTCTAAACAAAAAGAGATTTCACCCAGTAAGTATGATTTTCATAAATTAGACAATATTATAATGAGTCCCCATATAGCAGGATATACCGATAGAGCTTTAGAGGAAAATATAAAGTCTGTTTTTGATAATATAGTGAAGATTTATTATGGTGAAGAACCAGAAAACCGGATAGATCCTGAATTAGAATACTGATGATATTCTAATTCTAAGCTAAAAACTTAAAGCGAAAAGCGCAAAAACATAATTCAAAATTTAAAACTTTTTTCGTATAACGTATATTATTATCGTACAAAGGGGCGGATAAATCCGCCCCTCTTGTTTTGACAATTTTCTTTGGGCGTATGCAATACGCCCCTACTTCTTTCTATTTTTTACGAGATACGAGATACAATCTTATATTCTTTTAATTCTTAAATTCAGAATGTTTCTCTCTTAACTATCCGCTAAACGCTATACGCTCTACGCTAGTTCATGGTTTGCTCAAGTATTTCAAAAATTCAGAATCAGTAGAAAGCAAGACAGTAGTTTTGTCTTTAAAAGTGTTTCTATAAGCTTCTAAAGTTCTGTAAAATTTATAAAATTCAGGATCTTGATTGAAACTCTCAGCATAGATTCTAACAGACTTTGCTTCTCCTTCACCTTTTAAAGTTTGAGCAGTCTTATAAGCCTCAGCCAAAATAACTGTTTTCTCTCTTTCGGTTTCTGCAATAATTTTAGCTGATTCTTCCTGGCCTTCAGCCCTGTATTGCTTGGCTATTCGTTCCCTTTCTGCTTTCATTCGGTCAAAAATGAATTTTTCATTTTCTGGGGGTAAATCTACCCGTTTAATCCTTACATCTACAATTTCTATTCCATAGGTATTGGCTTTTTCATTACTTATCTCGGTGACTCTTTTCATAATACCTTCTCTTCTTTCCGAGACTATTTCGCTCATGTCAAACAAGCCTAAATCAACCCTTAATTCAGAATAAATGATATCATCCAATCTTGCCTGGGCGCCATTTAAATCTCTAACAGTTTGTAAGAATTTTAAAGGATCGATAATTTTCCAACGAGCGTAATTATCCACAATTAGAGTCTTTTTGTCTTTAGTAATGATTTCGGTTGGGGCAGCATCGTAAACTAACAGTCGGTCTTCAAAAAATACTACATTTTGAATAAAAGGAAGTTTCAAGTTTAAGCCAGGCTCTTTAATCGCTCTTATCGGTTTACCAAATTGTAAAACAATTGCTTGTTTAGTTTCATCAACAATAAACAAACTTAAATTAGCTAAGAATAAGATTGCTACAATAAGTATTATTAATACTGTTCCTTTTTTCATCACTTGGTCACCTCCTTAGAGGGAGCTGCGAGAATTTTTGTGTCACCTAATGGTAAAAGATTTATTAAGGATTGATTTTCCTCTAAATCAACTATTACTTTATTCATATTCGGTAAAATTTCTTCCATAGTTTCCAGATAAAGGCGAGCTTCAGTTATATATTCACCTTTTTTATATTCAGTTAAAATATTATTGAATTTTGCAACATCACCCTCCGCTTTTTTTATTCTCTCAATCTTATAGCCTTCAGCTTCTTTGGTCATTTTTACCGCTTCTCCCCGGGCTTTAGGAATTAAATCATTTCTATATCCTTGTGCTTGATTTATATATCTGCTCTTATCTTCTTTGGCACTGGCTACGTCTTTGAAGGCATCTTGTACTTCCTTGGGAGGATTAACATCTTGTAATTGAACTGCCACTATTAAGATTCCTGCTTTATAGGAATCTAAAAGTTTTTGAAGTAATTTCTTTGTTTCCTCCTGAATTTCATATTTTCCTACAGTGAGGGCTTCATCTATTTTTCTCTCTCCAATTACTTGTCTCAAAGTAGCTTCAGCGGCACTTCTGACAGTCTGTTCAGGTAAAATAATATTAAAAAGATAGTTAACCGGATCTTTTATTTTGTATTGCACAATTGCTTCTGCACTGACAATATTCTCATCTCCCGTTAACATCAGCGCTTCTACCGGAATTTCTCGGTAGCGAGCAGGTGGCCCAAAGGTAATAGTACGAAATCCTATTTCCACTCTTTTTACCTGAGTAACAGCTGGAGTAAGCACTGTTTCAATGGGGAAAGGTAGATGATAATTGAGTCCCGGACTTTCTATGCGTATAAATTTCCCAAATCTTCTAACTACTCCTTGTTCATCAGGGGCAACTACGAAAATTCCACTGGCAAGATAGAGAGCGATTACTAATACTAAAACAACACCGACTATTTTCTTAGAAAATTTTAATTTTGGTATTTTGTCAACAAGATTAATAATCTTCTCTTTATCTTCATCATAATAATCTGGCATGATAATTTCCTCCTTTGATTAATATTTGTATTAAAACTATATCATTAATTCAAACTATTCTCAAATAATTATTCGTATCTCGTATCTCGTGAATCGTATCTCGCAATATAGCGTACAGAATTTAGCGTAGAGCGGGCAGAATAACCTGTATCGAGTGTATCGAGTATCGAGTATATAGTGAAAAAAATATAAGTCAGAAGTCAGGAGTCAGAATCCAGGAGACAGAATAATTTCGTATCGTATATTTGATAAACTGGACAACTGGTAAACCGGGTAACCGGATAACGGATGAATTGGTCTTAGTTTTAATCGGTAGATAGGATGATTTGTGAATCGGAGAATTGGTAAATCAGCAAATTGGTGAATTAGTGAATGTTAGTGTAAAATTTAGTGGGGTAGTTAGATAAAGAAAAGAGTATTTATTGTTTTTGTTTTTATATCTTCTTTTTTCTCTAGTATTTTTCCTTTTTTTCACGCAATACGCAATATGCAATACGTGATACGAATAATACCCTTGAAAAGAAAAATTAAAAAAGCTATAATAATTAAAATTTAAAAATTATCAAGTAAAATAAGAAACAAGACAATATCTATAATTAGTTAACTATCGATAGTTCAAAAAATGAAGGAGGAAAGGACGATGGCTTTTGTAACTACTAAAGAGATGTTAAAAGAAGCTCAAAAGGGAAGATATGGCATTGGTGCATTTAATGCCAATAATATGGAGATTATTCAGGCCATAGTAGAAACTGCCGAAGAAGAAAAAGCACCGGTGATCTTACAAGCTTCTCAGGGAGCTATAAAATACGCGGGATTAGATAGTATTGTAGCTATGGTTAAAGTTATGGCTGATAAGGTAAATATACCCGTTGCTTTACATTTAGATCATGGAACAGATTATTATCAAAATATAAAGTGTTTAAGAGCAGGGTTTACCTCTCTAATGTATGATGGGTCGAAATTACTGTTCGATGAAAATGTAGGGATGACTAAAAAAGTAGTGGAAATGGCTCACGCCTGTGATATTCCGGTAGAAGCAGAATTAGGACAGATAGGTAAGATGGGCGATAGTGATGAACCAGGAGTTGCTTTAGAGAAAGTAAAAGAGAGCATGGCTGTTCCAGAGGAAGCTGCGAAATTTGTAGAGCTGACAGAAATTGATTTTCTTGCTGCTGCCGTGGGAACGATTCATGGATGTCGTACTCCTTTTGCAAAATTAGACATTCCCCGAATTGAAAAAATTAGGGAATTGACTGGTGTTCCCTTGGTTTTGCACGGTGCCTCCGGGGTGAATGATAATGAGGTCAGAAAAGGTATTGCAGCAGGAATATGCAAGATAAATATAGATACCCGCATAAGAATGATTTTTACAAAAAAGATGAAAGAGATGCTTGAAGAAAATCCAAACCAGATAGACCCTCGCAAAATATTAGGACCAGCAAAAGATGCATCTAAAGAAATTATTCGAGATAGAATGAGAGTCTTTGGTTGTAGCGGAAAGGCGTGATGAATATGATGAAAAGGATAGGTGTTTTAACTGGGGGAGGAGATTGTTCCGGATTAAATCCGACTATTAGAGGGGCAGTTTACCGAGCACAGGATTATAATTATGAAGTCTATGGTATTCAAGAAGGATGGAAGGGATTGGTAAAGGGAAATATAAGCCCTCTATCTTTAAGTGAGGTAAAAGAAATAGTGGATAGGGGAGGTACTATTTTAGGGACTTCGAGATTAAATCCTTATAAAATAGATAATGGTATTAAACAGGTTCTTAATTCAATAAAAAAGTTCAAATTAGATGCAATAATAGCTATTGGCGGAGAAGATACTTTAGGTGTAGCTAATAAATTATTTAAAGAAGAAAAAGTTCAACTGGTTGGTGCTCCCAAGACTATGGATGATGATCTTAGTGGAACTGACTATACCTTTGGGTTCGATAGTTCAGTCACCTGGGCAATTGAGGCAATGCGAAGCCTTCAAGATAGTGGACGCTCTCATCGTAGAATAATGGTTTTAGAGGTAATGGGAAGACATGCCGGTTGGGTAGCTTTATTTACCGGTATGGCTTCTGGTGCAGATTGGACCCTTATTCCTGAAGAAAAAGCAGATATAAAGAAAATGTGTCAGCATTTAAAGGAAGTCTATAAAAAGAACAAGTATGCTTCTGTTGTAATATCAGAAGGAGTAACACTTCTTGGCATAGATGTCGAGAAGGAAAGCTTAGACCAATTTGGGCATATGATATTACGCAATAGAGGAGTGGGAAATCTCCTGGCTGATTTAATTAAAAAGAATACTGGCATTGAAACCCGCCATGCAGTAATAGGTCATATTCAAAGAGGGGGCTCTCCTACACTTTTCGACCGTATTTTAGGTCTTAGGTGTGGGGTAACTACGGTAGATCTGATTGCTCAAGGAAAGTTTGGCTATATGGCTGCCCTTAAAGGTAGTGAAGTAATAGGAGTGCCTTTAGAAAAAGCCATAAGTAAACTTAAAGTGGTAGATAAAAAATGGTGGAAGTTGGCGCAGGTATTTTTTAAATAAAAAACTGTATCGAGTATCGAGTATATAGTATCGAGTAAAGAGAAAAAAGAAAGAAAAGAATGACTGAAAAAATAAAAAACTTTCAAGATTTGAGAATCTGGCAAAAAGGAATAGAAGTCGTTAAAGATGTTTATTAATTATTTGCTCAATCTTGTTTTATCAGTTGGACAGTTTCTTTCTTAACTATATACTACATACTCGATACTCGATACTGTATTACTATACGCTAAACGCTGTACGCTCTACGCTCTACTGTTACGAGATACGATTACAGGAAGGGGTTACGCTTCAATTATGTGGCACGCAAACTTTGTTCACCTACATGTACATACCGAATACAGTCTATTGGATGGAGCCTGTCGAATATCAGAATTAGTCGCTCAAGCAAAAAAGCATAAAATGCCTGCCTTAGCTATTACCGATCACGGGGTTATGTATGGAGCCATACAATTCTACAAAGAAGCTATTCGACAGGGAGTAAAACCTATAATTGGTTGCGAAATGTATGTTGCCCACCAAAGTAGGCTTGATAAATCCTCCCAAAGAAAAGAAACCCCTCATCATTTAATACTGCTGGTTAAAAACAATGAAGGCTATAAGAATTTAATAAAGTTAGTTACTTCATCTTATCTAGAAGGTTTTTATTACAAACCGAGAATTGATAAAGAAATATTAAGAGAACATAGCAATGGATTAATTGCTCTTTCAGCCTGCTTGAAAGGAGAAATCTCTCAGTGTATTTTACAGAAAAATATTAAGAAAGCGAAAGAAGTGGCACTTGATTTTTTAGATATTTTTGGAGAAGACAATTTTTATTTAGAATTACAAAAAAACGGTATTCCCGAACAGGAAATTGTAAATGAAAATCTTATTGAGATAAGCCAGGAACTCTCTATCCCTGTAGTAGCGAGCAATGATATCCATTATATAAAAAAGGGAGATGCTCGAGCCCACGAAATTTTACTTTGTATCCAAACAGCCACTAATTTAAGTGACCCTAAACGTTTAAAATTTGCTACTGACGCATTTTATTTTAATTCTCCAGAGGAAATGAGTAAAAATTTCTCAAAAGTTCCTCAAGCCCTCGAAAATACTCTTCGTATTGCCGAAAAATGTAATTTAGAAATTGATTTTAGGCAAGCTCAATTGCCAGAATTTAAAATTCCTCCTGAACATAATATTAACACTTATTTAAAAGAGCTTTGCTATAAAGGGCTTAATGAGAGATATTCTGAGGTTACAAAACAATTAGAGGAGAGGTTGGAGTACGAACTTTCAGTTATTAAAAAGATGGAATTTGAACCTTATTTTTTAATTGTGTGGGATTTTGTAAGATACGCCAAAGAAAAGGGAATTATGGTGGGACCTGGGCGAGGTTCTGCAGCAGGGAGCTTAGTTGCTTATTGTCTAAACATTACCAATATTGACCCCATAACATACGGATTGCTGTTTGAAAGATTTTTAAATCCTGAAAGAATCAGTATGCCAGACTTTGATATTGATTTTTGTTATGAACGAAGAGAAGAAGTAATTGAATATGTTTCTAAAAAATATGGTAATGATAAAGTAGCTCAGATTATTACTTTTGGTACTATGGCAGCCAGAGCTGCTGTTAGAGATGTAGGAAGAGCATTAGGGATTCCCTATGCTCGAGTGGATACTATCGCTAAAATGATCCCCTGGGAACCCAATATCACCATCGAAAAGGCTTTAAAGATGGAAAGCCGACTCAAAGAATTAATGAAAAACGATGAGGATATAAAAAAATTAATTGAGACTGCTTCCTCTTTAGAAGGTTTAGCACGACATGCTTCTACTCATGCTGCGGGTATAGTTCTTTCTCGAAAGCCACTGACTGATTATATTCCTATACAAAAGACAGCAGAAGGAGAAATATGCACCCAATATGCTATGGCTGAATTAGAAGAACTGGGATTATTAAAGATGGATTTTTTAGGACTTCGCACTCTGACTGTTATAAGCAATGCCTTAAAAATAATAAAACATACTCGAGGAGAAGAGGTGGATATAAACAAGATTCCTTTGGATGATAAAAAAATATACAAGATGTTGTCTAAAGGAAACTGTGCTGGTATTTTCCAATTAGAGAGCGAGGGGATGAGAGATTTAGTTAAAAGATTAAAGCCTGAAAATATAGAAGATATTACTGCCTTGCTGGCATTGTATAGACCGGGACCTTTGGGGAGCGGTATGATCGAGGATTTCATTAATAGAAAGAAGGGAATTATAGAAATAAAATATGCACATCCTCGATTAGAATCTATACTAAAGGAAACTTATGGAGTAATCGTTTATCAGGAACAGGTTATGAAAATTGCCAGTGAATTGGCCGGGTTTACTTTGGGGCAAGCAGATATCCTACGAAAAGCCATGGGGAAAAAACAGAAAGGAGTGATGGAAAAACAAAGGGAACTTTTTATAAAGGGAGCTCAAAAAAATAATATTAAAAAAAATACAGCTGCTGAAACATTTGATTTAATTGCCTATTTTGCCGGATATGGTTTTAATAAATCTCACAGCGTTTCTTACGCGTTTATTTCCTACCAGACTGCCTACTTAAAAACTCATTATACAATAGAGTATATGGCTTCTTTACTTACCAGTATTATGGGAAACAACGATAAGGTAGCTTTATATATAAAAGAATGCCGGAATATGAATATTGAAATACTGCCTCCCGATATAAATCAGAGTTTAATAAATTTTACAGTAGTAGAGGGGAAGGCTATTCGCTTTGGATTAGCTGCTGTGAAAAATGTTGGTGAAAAGGCTATAAAAACTATTATTGGAGAACGTAAAAGAAATTCTAATTTTACTTCTTTGCTCGATTTTTGCCAGAGAGTGGATTTAAGAATAGTAAATAAGAGAGTAATTGAAAGTTTAATAAAATGTGGTGCCTTTGATTCTATTGGTGCAAAAAGATCCCAATTATTGGCAGTTTTAGATGTATCATTAAAAAGCGGGCAAGAATTTCAAAAATCTAAGAGAAATGGGCAGACTTCAATCTTTGATCTTTTTAAAAAAAGCAATTTAGATGAAGATAGTGGTAGTTATCAGGATAAATTACCAGATATATCAGAATTTTCTAAAAATGAACTTTTAGCTATGGAAAAAGAAATGTTAGGACTATATATTTCCCATCATCCGTTGAATGATTATAAGGAAAGACTAAAGAAAATTGTAACTTCTACCTCAATTGAATTAACTAACTTTTCAGATAGAAGTAGAGTAGTTTTAGCTGGAGTGATTAATAATTTTAAAAGAAAGAGTACTAAAAATGGGAACCTTATGGCATTTATTACCTTAGAAGATTTAGAGGGCACTGTAGAAATGATAGCGTTTCCAAAGGTTTACGAAAAATGCAAAGAAATGATAAAAAAAGATGAGATTGTCATAACAGAAGGACGGCTTGACGTGGCAGAAGGAAAGACAAAAATTATTGCTGAGAAAATATCTCTTTTAGGAAAATACATAAAAAACAAAAAACTTACTTCTAAAACAAAAGAGATGAATCATAATCTTACCGAAGAACTTCATCTCGAGATTAACACTAAAAAAAATGAACCTAATCTTTTAAGAAAGTTAAAAGAATTATTTTACGATTATCCAGGGAAAAGTCAAGTAGTACTTCATTTTAAGGATAAGGATAAAACAATATTACATGCCATAGATAAAAAATATTCAATTAACATTGATGATAAATTTATGGAAGAGGTTCGTGGTGTTTTAGGAAATGAAAAAATATGGACAGAAAAATTTAAAGAATAAAAAAAATTACTATTAGAGGGTTAATTTATAATGTGGAAAGTTATTTATATCGCTAAAGATATTTTATTAGCCAGAAATTTAGAAAAAATATTAAAAGAAAAAGGGATTGCAACTATTTTAAACAGATTAGAAGTGGGAAAAGATGAATTAAACGGAAATGTAGAAATATTAGTTCCTAAATGCGAAACTCAAGAAGCAGTTGATTTAATCAGTCAAACCTTGATTTATAATGATGATATATTAGATGATATAGAATAACTCGTATATCGTATATCGGATATCGTATATAGTGAATAAGGAAAAAATAGAAGCCAGTAGCCAGAATCCAGGAGCCAGAAGAAAATCGTATCTTGTATTTTGTGAAGAGAATTGTAATAAGTAATAAGTTGCGGGTTTATAGAGAAAATGGAGGGTGCATATTGCATAATTCCTCTTTTTTACTAACGACTATTCACTATTCACTAGCGACTAAATAAAATGGTGCCGAAGGTCGGAGTCGAACCGACACGAGCCGTGAAGCTCGCTGGATTTTGAGTCCAGTGCGTCTACCAATTTCGCCACTTCGGCATTTGTGCATCTCTGTTTAAAAATTATAGGTTAAGTGATATTTATTGTCAAGAAAAAATAGAAAAAATAGAACGAAAGAAGAGAGTTATGAATAATAAGAAAAAATTTATTTTGGTTGATGGGCAAGGTTTGCTCTACCGTGCTTTTTATGCCTTACCTCAATTAACTACCACTTATGGCCAGGTAGTTAACGCAGTTTACGGATTTACTATGATATTAATCAGGTTATTAGAAGAAGAGAAACCAGAATACATAGTAATTACCTTTGATACACCTGTTCCAACTTTTCGACATAAGGAGTTTAAAGAATATAAAGCTCATCGTAAGAAAATGCCTGACGAATTAATCAGTCAGATTCCTCTAATTAAAGAAATTATCAATAATTATAATATTGCCATTTGTTCAAAAGAAGGTTATGAGGCAGATGATGTCATTGGTACTATAGCAAAGGAAGCAGAAAAAAGAAATTGTAATACCATTATTGTTACCGGAGACAAAGACGCTTTTCAGCTTATCTCTCCTCATACTAAGGTAATGACTACTATCAAGGGAGTAACTGAGGTTAAAATCTATGATGAAGAAGATATAAA
>JAUVOA010000179.1 GCA_030599445.1 Atribacterota bacterium
GGCTATGGTTACTTTCTAAAAACCAGGTAGTAGGATAGCCAGAAACCTGATATAATTTAGCCAATTCTCTTTCGGTAATCTCTTCCCCATTTTCAATTACTTTATTCTCCGATTCAGCATTTACCTTAACAATTACAAAGTTTTCATTTAATATACTTTTTACTTCTTCATTAGAATAAGCTTCCTTATCCATTTTTTTACAATAACCACACCAATCAGTGTAAAAGTTAATCAAGATATATTTATTTTCTTCTTCAGCCAGAGTCAGTCCCTCATTATAAGATAACCAGTCAAGGACTAGCGACTTGGTCTCCTCTACTGCTTTTACATTCTGTTCATCTATTTTAAAATATGGTTTTAGTCCGAAAAAAAATATTATTACTAATAGGATTACCAAAACCATTATTTTATCTCTTTTTGTAGAAAATATCTTCATTTTTATATAAAACCTTTTCTGTTCAAATTTAAATTTATTTTTTATTACTTTGTTAATTTTGCATAATTTTAATTTTTAAAGATGATTACATTCTTACTTAATAAAATAAAATACTATTCTCTGAAAATTATCAGTAAGAATTAAACCGCCGATCAATATTAGCAATACTCCTCCAACTAACTCTATAGTTTTAAAATGCTTTTTAATTTTACTGGAAAATGAATAAAATTTATTGATAGCCAAGGCTGTCAATAAAAAAGGGATTCCTAAGCCAGCTGAATAAATGGTAAGCAATAAAATGCCCTGATAAACTGTCTCCTGAGTTCCAGCATAAATTAATATTCCGGCCAGAATAGGTCCCACACAGGGAGTCCAGCCAAAAGCAAAGGCCAGCCCCATTAAAAAGGGACTTACTATAATGTTAACTGGTTTAGTCTTACTATAAACCCTTTTTTCGTAATCTAAAAATCTTATTCTATACAGACCCGACATATGTATTCCAAAAATTATAATTATAATTCCCCCTATTTTCTTTAAAATAAAAGCCTTCTCTAATAAAAAACTACCTAAAAAAGTAGCGGTAGCTCCTAAAAGAATAAATATTAAAGAAAACCCGAGAATAAAAAATAAAGAACTTATAATTATGATATTCTTGTTTTGTTTTCCCCCTTTTTCTATATCCTCCAAAGATATCCCTGAAACAAAGGAGATATACCCCGGTACTAAGGGCAAGACACAGGGAGAAACAAATGAAAAAAGGCCGGCTACAAACGCTGCCATTAAAGAAACTTCACTTACGCTTAATATTGTCATTATAAATAACCTCATAAACCAGTTTATAATAATTATTTTTTAATTTTAGATTTTTGTTTATAATCTTCGATAGCTTTAGATAAACCATCAGCCGCTAAATTAGAACAATGCATTTTAATGGGTGGGAGTCCTCCCAAGGCCTCAGCAACAGCTTTGTTAGAAATTTTTAAAGCTTCATCAATATCTTTTCCTTTGACCATCTCGGTAATCATACTGCTGGTAGCAATAGCTGCTCCACAACCAAAAGTTTTAAATTTACAATCAATTATCTTATCATCTTTTACCTTGATGTAGATTTTCATAATATCCCCACAAACAGGATTACCAACCTCTCCTATACCGTCAGCATCTTTAATTTCTCCTACATTATGAGGATTTTTAAAATGGTCCATCACTTTATCACTATACATACCCATGCAGCTATTCTCCTTATTAATTCTTGTTTAATTGTATTTATTTCCCTGTAATCACAATCCATTATACTCATTCACTCAATTATTGCAAGAGATTAAAGTACAATTCGTATCTCGTGAATCGTATCTCGTAAAGATTATAGAAATCGAAAATCAGAATAAGTTTCTATACGTTCCACGATATTCATATTTTTTTCTCTTCAGCAAATACTATTCACTATTCACTAACGACTATTTCAATCCTTCCCAATTCTCCTTAAAAGGAGAGAGAGCTCTTAATTTCTTAATAATTCCCGGTAATATACCTATCATATAATCTACTTCTTCTTCTGAATTATCTTTCCCTAGAGTTAATCTTAAAGAACCATGGGCTATCTCCGGAGGAAGCCCGATAGCCAGTAATACATGTGAGGCTGTTAAGGAACCAGAAGTACAAGCTGAACCACTGGAAGCAGCAACACCTTCCATATCTAAACTTAACAACATCGACTCACCTTCAATAAATTCAAAGCAAAAATTAGCATTTCCTGGCAGCCTTTTTGTAGGATGGCCATTTAAACGAACATTTTCTATTTTGTTCATAATCCCTTGAATCAATTTATCTCTTAATTTTACAATCCCCTTTTCTTTGCCTTGAGTCAGTCTTTCTTTTGCCAGCTCAGCAGCTTTGCCCATACCTACTATTCCCACCACATTCTCTGTACCGGCTCTTCTATTTTTTTCCTGAGAACCGCCGTCTATTAAATTGACTATCCTGGTTCTCTTTCTTAAGTACAGCGCCCCTACACCATTAGGACCGTAAAATTTATGTCCGGACATCGATAACATATCTACTCCTAAATCATTGACATCTATAGGAATATGCCCAGCAGTTTGAACCGAATCAGTGTGAAAATATACCCCTGCATCTTTGACTACTTTTCCTATCTCTTTAATCGGCTCAATAGTACCAATCTCGTTATTAGCATGCATAATGGTTACCAGTATCGTCTTATCGGTAATCGCCTTTTTCACATCTTCAGGGTCTATCAGACCATATTTATCAACCGGTAAATAAGTAACCTTAAACCCTTGTTTCTCTAAAAACTGACAGGAATGCAGTACAGCATGGTGCTCTATCTTCGAAGTAATAATATGATTCCCTTTTTTCTGGTTAGCCCAGGCTATCCCTTTTATAGCATAATTATCTGCTTCTGTTCCCCCGGCGGTAAAAACAATTTCTGAAGAATTTGCCTCGATTAAATGAGCTATCTTTTCTCTCGCTTCTTCTACTGTTTCTCTTGCTTCCTGTCCAAAGAAATGAATACTATTAGGATTCCCATATTTTAAAGAGAAATAGGGTTCCATCGTCTTAACTACTTCTACATCTGTAGGGGTAGTTGCCGCATGATCCATATAAATCCTTTTCATAAAACCATTTTCCTCCTTTTCCGCCTTCGTAAATAACACGTGAAAAAATTATATTATATATGAGTAATTTTGTCAACTTTTATTTATTTGACTTTGTTCATTGCTTTAAAACTATCTCTTGGGCATCTTCTTTAGATATTTCAAAGGTATTAAACTTATAATATCTCTCATATCTTATAGTATTATCTTCCACTAAATATTTCACTCTATAAGAACCAAAGGGAAGAATTAAATCGACATCGTCGGGAATCCTTTCTAGCTTATACCCTTCCGGTATAGTAATTTCCACTATATTCTGGGAACAATATTGGTTATAAAAATACATCGGATATCTTCTCTCTTCTTTAGCTACGATACTGGTAGATTCTACCCTTTCAATAACGGAAGGTTTAAATTGAAGTTTATTACCAATGCTCCTACCTTAAAAATTGTAACTTTCTCCTGGGGTGAATAAACGTAAGTTAAGGCTTAGCCTACTGACCAATTATTGGGGTAAAGGAAAGCATCAAGGTTTATAAAACCGGAAAGGGCAATCTTCTTTTTATATTAATTTATTAACCGGCTAACTAGGTAACTAACTAACTAATTATATAATTTTAACAACCCGGCCTAAAATAAATCCTAATAATATTCCGATAAGAAAAACAGCAGTCAACACTCGGGCATTGGCTACTTGTTTATATCCTTTAATTCTAATTATTGTCAAAGTAACCAGATAAGCTACTGCATTTATAGTAATAAAGAAAGGCCAAACTATTACTTTAGCTATAATCGGCCCTATATAGGGAATTGATTGGATAATAAATATAGCTTGAGAAAAAACTTGTCTGGCTACTTCCATAAAAATACCCAATAAGGCTATAATTGCCGTACTCAGTATTTTATCAACCCCTAAATAAGTCAGCGCATAAAAAACCGATATCATTATTAATATGGTTACGACAATTTCTAAATCCTCTTTAAACTTCGGCTTTTTCAGTTTAGGTTTAAAATCTTTGCTCACTTTTTAAAATCCTTCTAAATTTTATATATTAATTTA
>JAUVOA010000041.1 GCA_030599445.1 Atribacterota bacterium
AGGAGTAAAAATAGGTATTAAAGATGAAAAGGAAGCCAAATTAGCTTATCAAGGAATTATTTCCGAGGCTAAAAAATATAATAAAGAAGCGAAGATTTCAGGAGCAATAGTCTATACTATGGTTCCCCAAGGAACAGAAATTATAATAGGGATGATGAAAGACCCTCATTTTGGTCCGGTAATTATGTTTGGACTTGGCGGAATCTTTGTGGAGGTATTGAAAGATATTTCCTTTCGTATCCTCCCCATAGAAGAAAGAGATGCCCGGGAGATGATTACTGAGATTAAAGGATACGAAATTCTAAAAGGAGCAAGAGGAGAAACTCCCAAAGATATTGAGGCGATAAAAATCCTTTTAATGAAAATTTCTCAACTTTCTATAGAAAATCCCCAAATTAAGGAAATAGATTTAAATCCTGCATTTGTATTTGATAAAGGTTTGCAAGTAGTAGATGCCAGAATGATTTTGTAAAAAATGTTTTTTTATATTATTTGCTTAATTGCGTAAAATAATTTTATTTTTTTAAACAAAAAAAGAAGGATTTTTGGAAATTATATCGTATATTAGAAATGTATTAGAAAATAAACATTAAAGAAAATTTAGGAGCTATTTGTTCTAAAGAATTGTTTTTTATTTTAAATTAAAAAATGGAATTATGTTCCATTATGTAGAAAAAAATTATAAATTCCATAAATAAGATAATTATCAAAATTTGGTAGCGAATTAAATAAGTTATTATCTTTAACCGAAGCTATAAAAAATAAATATTGTTGTAAAAATAAAATAAGTGAATGATATCATAAATTCCATCATATAGAAATATAGATAAAAAGTGTGAGCGCTTATAGAAAAAGATTAGATTTGTGGAAAGGAGATGGAAAATTACATCAGATGGAAATATTAAAAATTGAAAAAGTAGGAATTAATTTTGGTGGTTTAGTAGCTCTTAAAGGTATTAATTTTTTTGTTAAGGAGGGAGAAATAGTAGGATTAATTGGCCCAAATGGCTCAGGTAAGACTACTTTTTTTAATTTAATTACAGGTATATATCAACCAACAAGTGGCAATATGTTTTTTAATGGTGAAAAAATCACTGGTTTATCTCCTTGTGAGATTAATGAAAGAGGTATAGCTAGAACATTTCAGAATACTCGTTTATTTTGGAGTTTGAGTACTTTAGACAATGTTCTTTTGGGTATGCATCGATGGGAATCTTATAGTTGGTTTGTTTCAATGTTTGGAAGAAATTATACCGAAAAGAAGTTAAGAGAAAATATTGAAGAATCAATTACTCTTTTAAATTATTTTAGTAAGGAATTGGTAGATAAAATGTATCAAAAAGTAAAAGATTTATCTCAAGCAGATAAAAAAAGAGTAGAAATTTGTAGAGCCCTTGCTTCAAGACCTAAACTTTTGTTATTAGATGAACCATCAGCAGGAATGAATCCCGAAGAAACTACAGAATTAATGGATGATATAAGGAAAATAAAAATTAAGAAACCAGACTTAAATATTATTTTAATAGAACATGATATGAGAGTTATAAAAGGAAGTACTCAACGGGTAATAGTTTTTAACCATGGTATAAAAATTTTTGACGGGACTTTCGAAAAAGCGTCAAATAATAAAGAAGTAATAGAGGCTTATTTAGGAGGAGAAATTTAAAAAATGCTAAAAATTAATGGTATTACTACTCGTTATGGTACGGTAGAAATTTTAAGAGATGTTTCTCTAAATATTAATGAGGGTGAGATTGTAGCTCTTTTAGGTGCTAACGGGGCGGGCAAAACAACCACTTTAAATACAATTATAGGTTTAGTAAAACCTATTCATGGAAATATATATTTAGAAGATATGCGAATAGATAAAATGAAAACCAGCAAGATCATTAAAGCGGGAATTTCTATGGTTATGGAAAATAGAGGAATATTTCCAGATTTAAACATTTTAGAAAATCTAAGAATAGGTGCTCTTTATGAAAAAGATGAAAAAAGTATAAATAAAACATTAAAAGAAATTTATGATTTATTTCCTATATTAAAGGAAAGAGAGAATCAATTAGCTGGAACATTAAGTGGTGGTGAACAAGGAATGTTGTCAATTGGTAGGGGAATGATGAGTAAGCCTAAAATAATGCTTCTTGATGAGCCATCTTTAGGTTTAGCACCTATGTTAGTAGATGGAGTATTTGAGGCAATTAAAAGGATAAATAATGAAGGAACTACTATACTATTAGTGGAACAGAATGCTGTTAAAGCACTAAAAATAGCATCTCGGGGTTATGTCTTGCAAAAAGGTCAAATTGTTATAGAGGGACCTGTGAAAGAATTAAAGGAAAACGAAGTAATTAAAAAAGCATATTTAACTATATAATAATTTTAATCTGAAAATATGTAAAAAGTAGAAGGAGGATATAATGGATAACCCTGATACTCGCAGTAATTATTCCCAGAGATTGTATAAAAAAATTGGTTATTTTTTAATCATAATTGTTACAGAAGTAATTATTTTTTATATGTTTATAAATTTTCTATCCTTAAAAGGAATAGATTACAAATTATTCTTATTTGTCTTGCCAATAATTGCATTTTTTGTGCTTCAAAGATACCAGAAAATTATTAATTTTGTGAAAGAATCACATAGCCAGTGTAATTCGTTTTCAATTATTTTTATGATTTTGTTACTTATTTTTATTCCCTTTTTATTTAAAGATAATCCCTATTTACTTCATATTTGTATCATGTGTGGTCTCTATTTGATTACGGCTTTAGGTTTAAATATTCAATTAGGAAGTACTGGAATGGTAAATTTTGCATTTGCAGCATTTTTTGGTGTAGGTGCGTATACTTCAGCTTTATTAGCAGTTAATTTCCACTTTTCATTTTGGCTGGGGATCTTGGCTGCAATAATAATATCTGCACTGTTTGGTTTATTAATAGGTTCATTAACTTTAAAAAGCACAGGCTTCTATTATGCCTTAGTTACTATGGCGTTTCAAATTATCTTTCATTTGTTGGTAAATAATTTAAGATTTACCGGGGGTTCTGGAGGCATTTCAAATATTCCTTTTCCTACAATAGGAAAATATTCTTTTAGTTCTTCATTAAATATATTTGGAATTAATTTACCCTATCAGGCAAATTATTATTATCTTGTATTAGCTATAGCATTATTTTCACTGTATTTAGCGAAAAGATTATATAATTCAAGAACTGGCTTGGTATGGAATGCTATTAGAGAAGATGAAATTGCAGCTAAATGTCAAGGAATAAGTGTTAATAAAGGAAAATTAGAAGCTTCTGCAATTGGAGCAATTTTTGGGGGAATGGCCGGAGCAATTTATGCACACTATATCAGTTTTATCTCTCCAGAAAGTTTTACTTTTCATTTTTCGGTTGTGTTAATTTGCATAGTTATTTTGGGCGGTCTTGATAATATTTTAGGTGTAGCAATAGGGGCTGTTCTTTTAACTGTTATACCTGAGAAAATTAGATTTTTTGCTGAAGCCAGAATGTTGTTTTATGGCATAATAATTATTGCAGTATTAATCTTTAAACCACAAGGGCTTGTTCCAGAGAGAATAAGAAAATATAATTTCTTAAATTTTAAAAAAGATAGTATTTAGTAAACTTTTATATTTGATTGAAAGGAGTCAAACATGGTTTTAGTTATTAATCAAGTTATTACGGGCTTAATGTTGGGAATTATGTATGCTCTTATTGCTTCTGGTTTTTCTTTATTATTTGGAGTATTAAACGTAGTGCAGTTTGCCCATGCAGATGTATGCTTTTTGGGGGCATTTGTAAGTATGGCAGTTATGACTTTTTTATCAAAAATAGAATTTTTCCCAACTTGGTTAGTAATTTTCTTTACAATAATTTTTGCAGTGATAATAACGGGTATAATTGGGACAATAATTGAAAAGATTTGTGTAAAACCTTTTAGAAAATCGCCCGGACTAATAATTCTTTTAAGTACGGTTGCAGTTGGCTTTATAATTCGAGAAGGGATAAAAATATTTTATCCCTCTGGAGCCAGTCCCAAGTTTTTCCCCTTAAGTTTCCCTCAATGGGCTTTTTCAATGGGAGGGGTAACTATTAGATTTAGTAATATTATGATTATAATAATAGCAGGAATAATTTATTTTCTTTTATCTCTTTTTATAAATAAAACTAAAATAGGTTTACAGATACGAGCTACTTCCCAAAATGTAGAGGCAGCTCAAGTATTGGGCATAGATTTAGATAAAATTTTTATGATTACTTTCTTTTTGGCTTCTACTATAGGAGCAGTGGCAGGTATTTTAAATGGTATGTATTATAATATAGTCAAATTTGATATGGGTCTAATGGGAGGTATTATTGGATTTTCTGCTGCAGTGATGGGAGGATTGGGAAATATATATGGAGCTATTATTGGTGGGTTAATTTTAGGAATAGTGGAATCTTTTACCATGGCTTTCGTCCCCGGAGGTTCACCCTATAAAGAAATATTTGCATTTATCGTGGTGGTACTTTTTCTGCTTTTTAAACCCTCCGGTATTCTTGGTAAGAAGGTTATTGAAAAAGTCTAATTAATAAACAATTTATCCTTTTATTCTCGCAGATTATCCAAAATTTAGAAATAAAAAGGAGGTGGTATAACAAAAGAAAAGATATCAAGAAAAGTATCACTAAAATAAAAAGGGAGGTGTATTTGTAATAAAGAGGTCAAATATTTTTGACTTCTTTATTACTGAAAAAATGAAAAGTATATTTAAAAATAAGATATATCTAGTATTAGTTTTTTCTTTGATTTTAGCGTTTGTCTTGTGTCAAACAAATTTAGTTTGGGCTGATGCAAAAAAAGTAGTAAAAATAGGTTTTATTGATCCTTTAACAGGACCTACTGCTGCTATTGGAATAGGAGCAAAGAATAGTGCTGAATTAGCAGTACAGCAGGCAAATGCTTCAGGTGAATTTACTTACGAGATACAATTAGTTGCGGAAGACGATGCTTCAGACCCAGCTACTGGAGTGGCTGCTGCCTTAAAGCTATGTTCAGATTCCGATGTAGTTGCAGTAATCTCTCATTTTAACAGTCCGGTAGCCTTAGCAACCGTGCACACTTTTCACCGCTTTGGCGTTGCTCAGATAATGCCAAGCAGTATACATCCGGATGTTACCCGCGGTAATGATTATAAAGAAGTTTCTCGAATATGTGCGGATAATATAGCTGAGCATAATTTTGGAGTTGACTTAGTAGTAGACAAACTGGGGTATAAAAAATGGTCTAGTATTTATGATACCAGCAGCTATGGGGATAATTGCAACAATAATTTCAAGAAAATTTTAGAAGAAAGAGGAGGGGTTTTATTATCCGAAGATGGAATTAGTGTTGGAACTAAAGATTTTCGTCCCATTTTAAATAAAATTAAGGAACTTAAACCGGAAGCAATATATTTTGGTGGTCTTACTACAGAAGCAGCTCTTTGCAAGAGACAAATGCACGAATTGGGAATGGATGATATAGTTTTCTTTGGGGTAACCGGATTAGATTCTGAAACATTTAATGAAATTGCAGGACCTACTGCCGAAGGTACAATTATTGTAGGGAAATTAGCCTTAGGTGAAGATTCTGATTTCGTGAAAGCTTATAAAGCTGCAGGTTTTAGTGAACCTTATGAAGCTACCGGGCCCTATGCTTATGATGCAATAGGAATAATTTTAGAGGCTTTGAAAAAAGTTGGTCCGGATAGAAAAGCAATAGTTGACTATATTGCAGATCCAGATTTCGAATATCACGGAGTTATAGGATTGACTAAATTAGACGAAGATGGTCAATCTGTTACCGGTGGTTTGACTTTGAAAGTTTCACGGAATGGGAAATGGGTTCCTTGGTCGGAGTAGAATGATTACAAAATGTTAAAATATTTGTACTTGAAATTTCTTAATTATTTAGATGAAAGAAATTAGACAAATTCCCGGGGATTTTTTATTATTAAAATATCCTCGGGAAATTTTTTATTTTTTTAAATTGATTTTACAAGAAGGTAGAGAAAAATTTTAAATATATTAATTTAAATTATATAATCTTTATGTCAATTATTTTATTATATAGATATATTTCTAAATAGCTCTAAATAAAATATTATTTTTATAGACAACTAAATATCAGATGAAGTGGGGAAGTAATGAAGGTTTTTAAATTATGGTTGGATCCAAAAAAATGTAAAGGATGTTTAAGGTGTGAATTAGCTTGCTCTTTTCATAAAAGCGGACATAAATTCTTCAATCCAACATTATCCAGCAATACAGTTTTAAGAAATAATGAGAATAAAAAAATAACTATGAGAATAGATGAAACTTGTGATTTTTGTAAAAACGAAGAGACTCCTCTTTGTGTTAAATACTGTGTTTTTGAGGCAAGGGGAATAATGAAATGAAAAAGATAAATAATAAGCATTATAGTTATGCCGGCAATATTTTACGAGTTAATCTTACCAATGGTAAAATATGGACTGAACCGACAGAAAAATATGCTAACAGATGGATAGGTGGCAGAGCTATAAATACATGGATACTTTTAAATGAGTTAAATCCTGAGGTAAAATGGTATGATCCTCAAAATTTACTCACTTTTGGTGTTGGTGTATTGGTAGGTACTCTTGCCCCGGGAGCATGCAGGGTATCAGTTGATTCCAAAAACGCTTTTAATAATGGTATAGGTTCAGCTAACGTGGGAGGTTTTTTTGGTGCTGAACTAAAATTTGCAGGATTTGACAATATAGTAATAAGCGGAAAAGCTAAAAGCCCTGTTTACATTTGGATATGTAATAAAAATGTTGAAATAAGGGATGCTGCTTATATATGGGGGAAAACTACCTGGGAAACAGAAAGGGGAATCCGTAAAAATTTAAAAGATGAACAAATTAGAGTTGCAGCCATAGGACTAGCAGGAGAAAATTTAGTTCATTCTGCTTGTATTATTACAGATAGAGGATGTGCTGCTGGTGGTTCAGGCTGCGGAGCTGTTATGGGCTCAAAAAATCTTAAAGCTATAGCAGTTCGAGGAAAGAGAAGTAGTGAGGTCGCTCAACCTGATAGATTTATGATTGCTGTGGATAAAGAGATGTGCAAAATAAATAAATTGCAATTAATTAAAGAAATTCGAGAAAAAGGCTATTATGGTGCAATGGGAGGACGATTAGATTCTCCTTCCTGGGAACAGGGATATAGACCGATTAGAAATGGACAAGATGAACATTGGGGCAAAGATAAAATTGCAAAAATTGCTGAACAAGAAATAAAAAAATACCGAGAAGGTACTGTTTCGTGTTTTAGTTGTCCTATTTCATGCAAACCTTGGATGGATATTAAAGGTGGAATATATAAGATACAAGGAGAAGGGTGGTGGAATAATTCTGCAAATTCTTATTGCACAAAAATTGACAAGACAAACATACAAGCAGCAATATATGCACATTTATTGACAAATCAATTAGGTTTGGATGGAGACAATGCTGCCCAGGCGATTTCCTGGGCTTTTGAATGTTACGAAAAAGGGTTAATAACTAAGAAGGAGACCGATGGACTTGAATTAGTGTGGGGAAATTGCCAAGCTATGATAGAAATGCTTAAAAAATTAGCTTATAGAAAAGGCTTTGGGAATTTTCTCGCAGATGGGGCCATAAAGGCAGCGGAAAAATTGGGTAAGAATTCTGAAAAATTTGTAATTCATGTTAAAGGACAGGATTCTTTGGACGGAATTCGAATTAATAAAGGATGGGGATTTGGGATTATTTTATCTCCTGTCGCAGGAAGACATTTACGGGGCAGTTTGAATGGTTTTTGGCTAAGAAGTGATCGACCTATTAATTCATATGAAAACGTGCCAGAGGATCTATATTATAATCAGAAAAAAAAGGCTGTCCAAGATATATTAGGGTTATGTAGTTATGTATATGGGCAGACCGTAGATGACTGGGTTGAATTATTTTCCAGTGCGACAGGAAGATTACTTTCTAAAGACGAGTTATTGCATATTGGATTACAAACACATAATTTAGAAAAAGCTTTTAATACTATTCATGCAGGGTTTGACAGAAATGATGATTATCCATGTGAACGATATTATAATGAACCTGTTAAATCAGGACCCTATAAAGGAGAGCGTATTGACCACGATATATGGGATAGGATGTTAGATACTATTTATAGATTACACGGATGGGATATAGAGACTAGTTGGCAAACTCGAAAAGGACTTAATAAAATTGGCTTGAATGATGTTGCTGATAAATTAAAAAAAGAAAATAGATTAAAATAATGACTGTAATAATTTAGATTACTAACTTAAATTGATTAACCAGTCGAATAAAATAATTATTTTAAAAATTGCTAATAATAGAAAGAAAAAAATATTTTATAAAAAAATTAAAAAATGATAAACTAAAAGTAATTAAATGGTTGTTAAAAATAACACATTTAATAAAAATAAAATATAAAGAAATAAATATAAAGAGGGTGGTTTTGTGGAAAAGCAGCAGTTTGAATTTATAGGTAAAAGGTTTGATATCAAAAATATTGGCAAAGTAACTGGCGAAGAAATTTATTCTTGTGATGTAAATATTCCCGGCCAATTATGTGCGGTAGTTCTGCGTAGCCCTTACCCCCATGCTGAGATTAAAAAGATTGATTATACGGAAGCAGAAAGAATGGGAGCTATTTGTATCGGTCCTGATGATGTACCGAATACTTTATACAATGAACGAATAGTTAGCATCCCCGATAAGACCTATCGCGATAGAACGGTTTTGCCTAAAGACAAGGTTCGTCACGTAGGGGAAGCAGTGGCTGCCTGTGCTGCAGAAACTGAAGGAAAAACCTTTTCAGCCCTGAAAAAAATAAAAATAGAATGGGGTAAGAAGTGGGGACCACTCATAAATCTTGAAGAGGCTATGGAGGCAGATGCACCCCAGATATATGATCATGTTTACCTGGGAGAAGAAAGGGTAGATACCAAGAAAAATAT
Organism: Atribacterota bacterium; assembly: GCA_030599445.1. Classification (GTDB taxonomy): domain Bacteria; phylum Atribacterota; class Phoenicimicrobiia; order Phoenicimicrobiales; family Phoenicimicrobiaceae; genus Sediminicultor. Next base: position 9,014 of record JAUVOA010000041.1, read on the forward strand.
AGCCTGCGAGCGAGATGTTGAGGTTGGCGATATTGAGGAAGGCTTTAAAGAAGCAGATGTAATTGTAGAGAGAACATTTAGTACCCAGAGGATTTATCACATGCAATTGGAAACCAAATCTGCGGTGTGTGTTCCGGAAGCTGACGGAGGGATTACAGTTTGGACAACATCTCAAGGAATTCATAATGTACGCATCCTCTTAGGTAATATCTTTAACATCCCTCTTAATAAAGTAAATGTTAAAAGAATTACTCTGGGAGGTTCTTTCGGTTCAAGTATTCAGATGAATTCAATTACTCCCATTTGTGTTGCCTTGGCCTTAAAAGCAAAAAGACCGGTGAAATTGGTGACCACCAGAGAAGAAGACATTTATGACCATTCAAAATATCCCCTGAAGACCATCTTGAAAATTGGTGCTAAAAAAGACGGAACATTAACAGCCGCCCA